>NZ_JASPHV020000060.1:0-947 GCF_030229435.2 Corynebacterium sp. MSK122
ACACACGCCGACGGCACTCCTGGTGCAATCTTTCAGCTCCTGACGTCTTTGAAGCCGAGAATTCAGCTACACTGACCCAAGCAGCATAGCTAACCCCCGACGTGTCTACTTTCCGGGGGTCAGGCCCAGGCGGCGTAGTTTGCCACCCCATCGCAGGGTTGTCTTGCCGTTGGTGCCTACTTTGTCGGTGCGTAGGCGGTAGTCGTGGTCTGGTTTGATGTCTGCTGGGACAGCTTTGGGCAGTGCTGTGTAGGCTTCTGCGGGGGTGGTTCTGTTTAGGGCTCTATGGGGACGTTTGTGGTTGTAGTATTCGATAATTTCTTTTAGCTGCGCGTTGAGTTCATCGAGGCTTTGAGCTGGTGTTTTGTTTGCTAGGGCAAGTTTGAGGGTGTAGTGGAAGCGTTCAACTTTTCCTTGTGTCTGGGGGTGGTAGGGTTTGCCGTTTTTCTGCTTGATTCCTAGGTCTATGAGCAGTTGCTCGAATCCGTTTCGGGCGGGGGTTGTCCGGTCTGTGCTGGTTGTGAATGCTCGGCCGTTGTCGGTGAGGGTGGACTGGGGGTAGCCGTGTGTCTGGCCTGCATTAATGAAGCTTTCCATGACGTTTGCCACGGTAGCGTTGTTGTAGGCGCAGCAGGAGATGATGAACCGGGAATGGTCGTCCAAGATGGTCAGGATAGCTACTCGCTTGTGGCCTGCGATGGTCCAGTCACTGTAGTCCATTTGCCATGTTTCGTTGGGCTGATCTGCTTGAAATCGTATCCATGAGCTGCGGGGACGCTTTTGTGGTTGGGCGATGACGTGGCCATTATTTGCTAGCACTTGAAGCGTCCTGGGTTTAGTTCCGCTTCTTTTACGGCCCTGTGTTGATGGGCTGGGTGAGATAGTACTCGGTTTCTACTTCCTGTGGGGTGGCGTAGTCCAATGCTTCGTGAAGTCGCTTAGTGTTC
>NZ_JASPHV020000061.1:0-896 GCF_030229435.2 Corynebacterium sp. MSK122
TTTTCGTAGAGGGCTACAGCATCACGTTTGAACTGTTCGGAGTACCTAGGCATGGTGGTAGATTACCTTTCTTCCCAACCCAACCGGGCTGGATATCAGGTGTCCACCAAACAGGGGTCAGGCCCGTTACTGATTCTGGGTGGACGTTTTCTCCGCCGACGATGATCATTGAGTCTGAGCGGCCGAGGACGTGGAGTTGGTTGTTGTCATCGATGTATCCGGTGTCGCCCATTTGTAGCATTCCGTCTTGCGTGTATGGGGGTTTCTTGTTTGGGTTGGTGTAACCGGTGAGCATCATGGGGCTTTTGATGGTGATTTGGCCGGTTTTTCCTTGTGGTAGGGGGTTTCCTTGTGGGTCGCGAATGGTGACTTGGACGCCTGTTACTGGTGTCCCTACTGTGGTGGGGTCGTTGGCGAGTTGTTGGGGGTTAGCGCAGGCGACGAGGTCGGCTTCGGTGGAGCCGTAGATGGTGGTGAGGATGGGGCGTCCGAAGTGTTGGTTTACGTCGTGGACGAGTTGTGGGGTGACTTTGTTTCCGCCGGAGCCTATCCATTTTAGGCTGCTCATGTCGTATTTTTTGTCGAGCATGTTTTTGTAGAAAATTGGGGAGGTTACGGCGCCGTCGCATTTGTATTTTTGGATGATTTGCATGCCTTTGTCGGGGTCGAAGTGCCGGGACATGATCATTGTGCAGGTTCCTGCGATGGCGATGTTGAGGGCTCCGATGCCCCAGGTGTGGAAGAGGGTGCAGTGGGGTTGCCCGCAAATCTGAAGCGTCCTGGGTTTAGTTCCTACCTCAGCTAAGGAAGGATTGAACTATGCCTAGAAAGTATTCCGTCGAGTTCAAGGAGAAGGCGGTCCATCAGATCATCGAAATGGTCCGCCTGGAGTCTTG
>NZ_JASPHV020000062.1:0-884 GCF_030229435.2 Corynebacterium sp. MSK122
GAGCGGTGTGGACCAAAATCTGGTCGAATAACCCCACTGAACGGCTCAATAGGGAGATCCGCCGGCGTACCGATGTCGTAGGAATCTTCCCAAACCGAGACGCTGTTGTGCGCCTTGTTGGGGCGGTGTTGGCCGAACAGCACGATGACTGGATCCAACAGAAGCGTTATATGTCACTGACCAGCCTGGCACAGACCAAAGAGATCATCGCCGCTGGGGTCATCGACGAGGACCGCGACAACAACCAGGAGATCGCCGCGTGAATACCCTCACCCCTTATCCCCGAGATGGCCCCTAAACCACCGCCATGAAACTAACCCCAGATTCGAAAACAGATACACCACTACCCAGGACTTGACCTTTTCCGGGCGTGTTGCGGTTATTTGATCCAGCCTTTTTGGATGCCGAGGTTGTGTTGGTAGCTGGTGTCGATGGCGGTGTCGTATTCTGCTGGTGCACCGATGTCATTGGTAGTGGCTGTGGTGTTGTGGGTGATCAGGTCTGTTGCTGTGGAAAGTGCGTCTTGACCCCATCGTTGGTCCCTGGCGATCTTGACCGGATCGTCAGGGACTTCTGTATGTAGATACAGCCACCAATCCATCACTGTGCGTTGATGCGGTAGTGATAGTCCGCGGTGTCTGCGGGCTAGTTCTTTTATGGGGGCGTTGATGCCACCTTCGAGGCTGTTTGTTGTTGCTGCAAGGTTGTCGGGGTCGATGGTTGTTGGTGGGGGTTGCAGGTAGGTAAACAGCAGGTCTGAAGTGCCCCGGGTTTTGTTCCTAGGCATTTGCCTTGATTTCTATTATTGCTTGCGGCGGGTGCTGGTCCCAAAATTCGGTTTCCACTTCGACCGGGGTTCGGTATCCCAAGCTTTGGTGAAGCCT
>NZ_JASPHV020000063.1:0-838 GCF_030229435.2 Corynebacterium sp. MSK122
TGGATTTGATCCGCTCGGGCGCAAGGACTCCTGCTGGCGGGTTGAGGTAGACAAACAGCATCTCGGACCGCCAAAGATGGTTGAGGCTGTTGTAGGCCTTGCGCACGTTGTGGTGGGTCCACACGCGGGTCCATGCACCTGTTTTGGGGTCTTTGATCATGGTTTTCTCGTTCATCCATTCCCGGTAGATCGTTGAAAACTCGTGCAGTTGCACACCCCACGCGGCGGCTTCATCCAGTGTGGTGATCCGGGTCAGTTTCAGCGCAAGTCGGTAGATGGTGCGCCCGGCATCGGTGCGTGGGTTGGTGGTGGTGTAGCGGCGGACCACGCGTTGGGCGTGGACGAGGCAGCGTTGAATTTTCGTAGTCGGCCAGCACTTTTTGATTGCGCTGTATGCGCCTTGGCCGCCGTCGATGACGGCGATGAGTGGTGCTTCGATGCGTTCGAGCAGCAGTTGGTAGTCGCGGGTGGTTTCGTGTTTGCACCAGTGCCAGGCAATGACGTGATCGATGGTGGCAGCGACGATCAAACAGCCGCCGGCGGTGTAGGTGCCATCGAGAAATACCTGGTCGTAGATCCGCTTGTGGTGGCCGGCGGTGGGGTCAGGCACATCAACGAGCCAGCACCACTTGAAGCGCCGCTTCATGGTGGCGCGGCTAACACCGTTTCGTTTGGCTAGGTCGTCGAGTGATATTGCGGTGGTGCAATGCTCGATGAACTGGGTGAACACTGCCGCGTTGGTGATGTCGTTTCGACGTTTGACGCTGGAGGCGCCGCATTGTTTGCAGCGCCATCTGGTGGTGCCTTTTCTGGTGGTGCCGTTGCGTTTCATTTCACC
>NZ_JASPHV020000064.1:0-830 GCF_030229435.2 Corynebacterium sp. MSK122
TTTACAACACCAGCCGGATCAAAGTCAGCCTAGGCGGCGTAAGCATCGAAGAGCACCGCATGCTTCAACTAGCATGAAACTGAAACTGTCCAACAAAGTGTCCGCATCCCCTTTTGACCCTTAACCCTTGTGGGCGTACTGAATAGAAAAATCCGGCGGCTACCTTAGTGGTAACCGCCGGTCCGTTGTGCCCGAGGGGGTGTCTGGTTCGGAGACATCGTTCCGCATGTCTCATAAGATCGTTCCGGTCTAACCAGCACCAATGTCTCACCACATCGTTCCGGTAGAAGTCCGTGAAGCTAAAACTGCCCAGACACGGTAAAAAGCGATGTCTCGAGACATCGATCCTCCATGCTTTAAAAGATGGAGCAGAAATCAAAACCAAGCCCAAAAATCATCATCGAAACCATGCTTGCTACCGGCATGACTCAAGCCGAAGCCTCTGACCATTTCGGCGTCAGCACACGATGGATCCGAACACTTCAAGCCCGCTACCGAGAAGGCGGCATTAACTCCTTAGAACCACGCTCTAAACGCCCCCGCACTAATCCCCGAGCACTCAACCCCAGCACTGTCGACCGCATCCTTCAACTGCGCCAAGACCTAACAAAACGCGGTACCGATGCCGGTGCCCACACCATTCGATGGCACCTACAACAAGATGGAATCGACCCACCACCAGCACCATCTACAATCCACCGAGTTGAAGCGTCCTGGGTTTAGTTCCTACCTCAGCTAAGGAAGGATTGAACTATGCCTAGAAAGTATTCCGTCGAGTTCAAGGAGAAGGCGGTCCATCAGATCATCGAAATGGTCCGCCTGGAGTCTTG
>NZ_JASPHV020000065.1:0-797 GCF_030229435.2 Corynebacterium sp. MSK122
TTGGTAACTGATTGCGTGCGTTTATAAACCTGGATGGCTCGACGTCGCTCTTCTTTGGTATACGAACGATTCATGATGGAATTCTCCAAAATTCCGTCCGCATCCCCAAATGTGTGTCTGGCTCGGCGTGTCGTTGAAGTTAGATACGCCCGCTTTGCGGCTGCTTGACTGGGCGTAGACGGCGTTGGTGAAGTCCTGGTCATCAGCATGCCCAGTACAGCCGATGGTGCACTAGGGAACGCCAACCAAGTAGCACCTGCTAAATTGCCGTCCCAACGTGGTCTGGCACTAACACCATTTGATTGAGTTGGTGCCGTTCAGGTTCTCGAGGCAGTGCAATACGCGATGGTCTGGGTGAATATTGCTGCCTAGGCGACTCCAGGATGACCTTCGTTGGCGGGGAATCACCAGCTTTCACACCGTTATCGGGTGGAGTCTCAATTGTTTGTTCCGTTGCATTTTATTACTACCACAGTGACAGCGTGGTCGGTTCTTTGGCATTGGGCCACCACTTCACCGCTTACTACCACGGGTGCACTGGCACACCGTGGATTTCGCGTCTGAAACTCAGATATACGCCTACAAATCATATATTCTACAAGAACCTACAGGTCAGGCCTTAGATATCCCCGATCCTAGACACACATTCTGTCGTTTAAACCGTATTCCAGGGCTAAAGGTCAGAAAGTGTGTCTGGGATCGGTGTTTTATAGTCACTGTCCAGTGTGTTTGTTGAAAGTATAGGCTTCACAACCGTATATCGCTGTCCTTGACGGTTAATCCCCGGTGTTTCTACC
>NZ_JASPHV020000066.1:0-734 GCF_030229435.2 Corynebacterium sp. MSK122
CCCGAAGACACCGGATCATCGCCCGGATCTTGTGCGCCGAAACTTCCGTGCGCAGGCACCAGGCAGGCTGTGGGTTGCCGACATTACCTACGTTCGCACCCTGTCAGGATTCGCCTACACCGCGTTTGTCGTGGATGTATTTAGCCGAAAAATTGTTGGTGTTGCTACACGCTCGACGATGCGTACCGATGCGCTGCTCATGGAGGCATTGGAGCATGCGTTAACGACTGCAGGGCGAATCCATGGAAACCAGTTAATTCACCATAGCGATCGGGGCAGCCAGTACGTGTCACTGAAGTATTCCACCGCGCTAGCCGAATCCGGAATCCGTCCGAGTGTGGGAACAGTCGGCGATTCTTATGACAATGCTCTAGCCGAAACAGTCAATGGTCTCTACAAGGCGGAACTGATTCATGCCCAGGGCCCGTGGACGTCGGTCGGAGAAGTCGAACTGGCCACCTTGCGGTGGGTGCATTGGTGGAACACCAAACGGCTTCATGAAGCTTTGGACTACGCCACCCCACAGGAAGTAGAAACCGAGTACTATCTCACCCAGCCCATCAACACAGGGCCGTAAAAGAAGCGGAACTAAACCCAGGACGCTTCAGTTGTAGGCCTTTCGCACGTTGGAATGTGTCCATACCCATGTCCAATTTCCTGTATCAGGGTCTTTAACCCTGGTCTTTTCGTCCATCCACCTGCGGTAGACAGTGTTGAAGTCGTGGAGTAGCGAA
>NZ_JASPHV020000067.1:0-711 GCF_030229435.2 Corynebacterium sp. MSK122
GCTTAACCGTAAGACTGTGGCTAAACGAATGCGCATGATGAGCATTGAAGGGATTTCACCGCGGGCCTTTGTCCCAGTG
This sequence comes from Corynebacterium sp. MSK122, assembly GCF_030229435.2. Classification (NCBI taxonomy): domain Bacteria; kingdom Bacillati; phylum Actinomycetota; class Actinomycetes; order Mycobacteriales; family Corynebacteriaceae; genus Corynebacterium; species Corynebacterium sp. MSK122. Next base: position 80 of record NZ_JASPHV020000067.1, read on the forward strand.
ACAACGGTCCAAGCCAAACGTAAGTCCACGCTTCCTGACCTGGTCAAGCGCATGTTTGATACCGGTGAGCTCAACCGAGTGTGGATGTCGGATATTACCTACCTGCGCACTGCTGAAGGCTGGTTGTATCTGTGTGCAGTCCGCGATGGCCATTCCCGCAGGGTACTGGGCTGGGCTATGGATAGCGTTCAAGATACATACCTGGTCGAACGGGCCCTGCGAATGGCGCATACGCTGCGCGGTGACGTGCCTGACGGGCTAGTGTTTCACGCTGACCGCGGAACCCAATTTACCAGCGAGAAGCTCTGGGAAGTTTGCCGCAACCTGGGCATTGCTCAGTCCGTAGGGCGTACCGGTGTGTGCTTCGATAACGCGATGGCCGAGTCATTCTGGTCAACGCTTAAAACCGAGTTCTACGACCGTAAGCGCTGGGCGACCCGTGATGCCGCACGCAAGGCCGTTGCCTACTGGATTGAAGTCGTCTACAACCGCCGGCGCCGACACTCCGCACTCGGTATGGTAAGCCCCGTCGACTTCGAGAACCACATTGGTCTAACCACCAGCAGAAAAGAAATAGCTGCCTAACCACTAGGTAGCTCCACTACGTGTCCACGATTTGCGGGCAACCCCAA
>NZ_JASPHV020000068.1:0-705 GCF_030229435.2 Corynebacterium sp. MSK122
TGAACTGGCCCCTGAAAGTTGGACTGGTTTAATTCTAGGCGGTTAGGGCTTCAAGGGTCTGATTTCGATATTGCATCGGGGTCAGACCCTTGAGTCGTTGTTGGATGCGTTCGGTGTTGTACCACTGGATGTACTCGTCGATGGTCTGGTTGAACTCTGCGACGGTGTCGAAGACTTCTCCGTGGTACATCTCGGTTTTCAAGTGCCCGAAGAAATTCTCCATGACCGCGTTGTCGTAACAGTTGGCTTTACGCGACATCGACTGAACACCACCGTTGTCATGAATCAGGTTGCGCCAGGACGAATGCTGGTACTGGAAACCTTGATCGGTATGCATCATCCACCCAGGCTCAGGCGTACACGTTTTAATCGTCTTAGTTAAAGAATCAGCGGTAAACGCTGTCGACGGCGATGTAGCCACGGTGTGGGCAACGATTGAACGGTCGAATAGATCCATCACCGGTGACAGGTAGACCTTGCGGCCTGCAACCCTGAACTCGGTGACGTCGCTGACAAAGACGGTATTTGGCTTATCTGGGGTGAACTTGCGGTCAAGTGTGTTGTTGGCAATGTGGCTTGTCGTCCCGTTATAAGAAACATAGGGCCTGCGCCGGCGGACCTTGGCTCGAAGCCCCATTTCGCTCATGAGTTTGTAGACGAGCTTGTGGTTGACCACCCACCCCTGGTTGCGCAGGTCAAGTAGCA
>NZ_JASPHV020000069.1:0-617 GCF_030229435.2 Corynebacterium sp. MSK122
GGGGGTAAGGACCAAATTCTTCGGTTACTTAGAATCGATATCAAACACGGTGAAGCCTTCGACACGGTTGAAGAGCTTCAAGCTATCGAAGAATATATCAAATGGCATAAGATCGAACGCATCGAAAAACGACTCAAGGGCCTGATCCCAATGCGATTTCGGAATCAGGTCCTTGAACCCCTGACTGTTTAGAAATAACCCGTCCAACTCTTTAGGGGCTAGTTCACGGTTCTCGGGGGTGTTTTGGCTTGTGTTTTAGAAGCCGAGGATGCTGCGGTTGAACTCGTTGAGTGCGTCAGGGATGAGGTATGGCAGCTTGCGGAAGAAAAGGCTTGCCTGCTCGAGGATGTCCCAGCCGTTGGAGATGGCTGCGTGTGCTGCTTCTTGTGCGTTGGTTACGAGATCTGCAATCATTTGTTTTCCTTACGTTTGGTGAAATGGCTGCGTACTGGTTTTGTACGCGAGTTTTACCATAGTTGGTGTGTGGCGGTGGTGCAATCTTAGTGGGGGTGGTTGTGGAGTTTGCTTAGTTGGTTGATTTGGACTTTGCCCATGATGTTGCGCGGGAGTTTGTCGATGAAGTGAACATCTCGGGGGATGGAGTGGTCGGCAAGGTT
>NZ_JASPHV020000006.1:0-118914 GCF_030229435.2 Corynebacterium sp. MSK122
GCCAAGAAGACCACTAAGAAGTCTGCCAAAAAGGCCACTAAGAAGACGGTCCGCAAATCCGCGGCAAAGAAACAGGAATCCCCAGCCGAGTCCGAAAAGCAGGCACAGCCGGAAGCAGAAGAGGAGCTCGAGGAGGACGAGCACGACGAAGACGTCGACTTCGATCCCACCAATGCGGACATCGAAGACGATGATGACTTCGACGCCGGCGAAGACCTCGAAGAGGACTTGGACGACGACGATGAGGAAGAAGAGGAAGACTCCTCTTCCGTCTGGGACGAGGAAGAATCCGCTGCGCTGCGCCAGGCACGCAAGGATGCGCAGTTAACCGCCTCTGCTGACTCCGTTCGTGCCTACCTCAAGCAGATTGGTAAGGTCGCCCTGCTCAACGCCGAGCAAGAGGTTTCCCTAGCCAAGCGCATCGAGGCTGGCCTGTACGCACAGCACCGCATGGATGAGATGGAAAAAGCCCGCGCCGAAGGCGATAAGGCTGCCAAGCTCTCCCCCATGGAAAAGCGCGACCTGCGCAGCATCTCCCGCGATGGCCGCAAGGCCAAGAACCACCTACTGGAGGCCAACCTGCGTCTGGTGGTTTCCTTGGCCAAGCGCTACACCGGCCGTGGCATGGCTTTCTTGGACCTCATTCAGGAAGGCAACTTGGGCCTTATCCGCGCGGTGGAGAAGTTCGATTACACCAAGGGCTATAAGTTCTCCACTTACGCCACCTGGTGGATCCGCCAGGCCATTACTCGCGCCATGGCTGACCAGGCTCGTACCATCCGTATCCCAGTGCACATGGTGGAAGTCATCAACAAACTGGGCCGCATCCAGCGCGAGCTGCTGCAGGACTTGGGCCGTGAGCCTACCCCGCAGGAGTTGGCGAAGGAGATGGATATCACCGAGGAAAAGGTGCTCGAAATCCAGCAGTACGCCCGCGAGCCCATTTCCTTGGATCAGACCATCGGTGACGAAGGCGATTCCCAATTGGGTGACTTCATCGAGGACTCTGAGGCCGTCATCGCGGTCGACGCCGTATCCTTCACCTTGCTGCAGGATCAGCTCCAAGACGTGCTGACAACGCTGTCCGAGCGTGAGGCCGGCGTGGTTCGCCTCCGCTTTGGTTTGACCGACGGCATGCCGCGCACTTTAGACGAGATTGGCCAGGTCTACGGAGTTACCCGCGAGCGCATTCGCCAGATCGAGTCCAAGACGATGTCGAAGCTGCGCCACCCGTCCCGTTCGCAGGTTCTGCGCGATTACCTCGACTAATCGCTGCAGCTGCAGGAGCGTAGAAAGCCCGCACCAATTTCGGTGCGGGCTTTTTGCGTAACTACTTTCTATCCACCGTCGGCCGCTCTACCTCTACCACTTGCGCAGGTATTCGATGCGCTCGCGCAGCTGCTCGGCACTACACAGCGCGGTGGGCGGACCGCCACAGGCCTTGCGCACCTCAGTATGGATAGCACCGTGCGGGCGGCCGGAGCGCTGGGCAGCGATGGATACGACCGTATTGAGCTCTTTGCGCAGCTGGCCTAGCTCATCGACGACTCCGGTGTCGCTGGGCTCAGATTCCATAGACTTCTTCCGTGAGGCCGGAGCATAGTCCATGCCGTAGAGCTTGCGGCGGTGAGCTTCCTCCGCCTCAGCGGCGCGTCGCGCCTTTTCCTCCGCTTCGCGGCGGTCCATTTCTTCGGATTGCTTCTTGCGCAGCAAATCTTTTACTTGGTCCGCATCCAGTAGTCCGGGAATGCCAAGGAAGTCCGCTTCCTCATCGGTGGTCATATCCCCGGTATTGAACTGCGAACCGTTGTAGAGCAGGCCCGAGAACTCTGCCTCGGCACCAAGCGACTCATAAGACTTCTCCAGCATGTCTGGTTCGGTCTTCTTCTGATTCGCCTGCTCTAGCAGTTCATCGTCCCAGCCTTCCTTGTCGGGCTTTTCTTCACCCAAGACGTGGTCGCGGGACTTTTCCATATTTTCGGCCAAACCCAGCAAGACAGGGACCGAAGGAAGGAAAACCGACGCCGTCTCACCCGGCATGCGCGAGCGCACGAAGCGGCCGATGGCCTGGGCGAAAAAGAGGGGGGTCGATGCCGAGGTAGCATAGACGCCCACCGCTAGGCGCGGGACGTCGACGCCCTCGGACACCATGCGGACTGCCACCATCCACTCATCGGTGGACTCCGAAAATTCCTGAATGCGGTCCGAGGAGCCGGGATCATCAGACAGAATCACCGACACAGGTGTATTGGAAAGCTGCTTGAGGATCTTGGCATAGGCGCGTGCGGTCGTCGTATCCGAAGCCAGCACCAGGCCGCCGGCATCCGGCATATTGCGTCGCATTTGCATCAGGCGGGTATGCGCCGCCTGCAGCACCGCAGGGATCCACTCGCCCTTGGGGTCCAAGGCGGTGCGCCACGCTCGGGCGGTTTGCTCCGCATTCATAATGTCGCCCAAACGGGCTGCATGCTCCTCACCGGCCGAATCGCGCCAGCGGGCTTCGCCAGAGTAAGAAAGAAAGACAACGGGGCGCACAACGCCATCGGCAAGCGCATCGCCATAGCCATAGGTATGGTCCGAGCGGGATACCTTGTGCCCCTCCCCATCGTCTACGTACTGAACGAATGGAATGGGCGAGTCATCGGAGCGGAAGGGGGTACCGGTCAAAGCCAAGCGGTGATTGACATCATCATAGGCTTCCTTGACGCCATCGCCCCAGCTCTTGGCGTCGCCTGCATGGTGAATCTCATCAAGGATCACCAAAGTGCGCCGAGCAGAGGCCACCGCGCGGTGCTTGAAGGGGTGCATACCCACCTGCGCATAGGTCACCACAATGCCGTCCATGGAGGGATTAACGGCAGAGGAATTGCTAAACGCGGGATCTAGGGCTAGACCTACACGCGCGGCAGCGCTAGACCACTGGGTCTTAAGGTGCTCGGTAGGCACCACCACGATGACGCGCTCGACCGTGCGGTCTTCCATGAGCTCGGTGGCAATGCGCAGTGCGAAGGTAGTCTTTCCGGCGCCCGGGGTCGCCACCGCCATGAAGTCCTGCGGCTTAGTGGCGAGGAATTTATCGAGGGCGGATTGCTGCCAAGCGCGAAGGTTAGTCTTTTTAAAAGTCCTCACTTGCGGCGCAGACCCTTATACACACGCTCACAATCGGGGCACACCGGAGAACCCGGCTTTGCCTGCTTGGTCACCGGGAAAGTTTCGCCGCATAGCGCAACGACGTACTTGCCGTTCACCGCGGAATCGAGGATGTGATCCTTTTTGACGTAGTGGAAGAACTTCGGCGTGTCATTATCCGTCGTCGAAGTGTCTTCACGAATATCTGGCCGTTCAATTGTCTTCGTAGTCGTAGTCACGCACTCCATTTTGCCGCATCGGCATCGAACTTTGCGAGTCAGGCGGCTACCCTTGGAGAACATGTACACGTCATGCACGCCGGCCACTGCGCCCCACTCCCCTTATCGAGGGAACTCCGACGCGCACGAGGGGAGCCGAGTCTAGGTTGTTTGGCAAAAAAGAGCGCTATCTCATCACAGATGCCAAGCTCACGCCTGGCCAGGACCGCAAGCGCCGCGAAATTCGGTACGGAATCTTCCAGTTTTTGCGCGTTCCTTCCCTGCTCATCGCAGGCTATTTCCTTTATATGCATTGGTGGCTTTTAGCCGCCATCATTGTGGGCGTGACATTTCCCCTCCCCTGGATAGCCGTGGTGATTGGCAACGGCCGGGGTGAAAAGAAGGATAAGCGCGAGAAAAACGTGTACAAGCCAGCCATGAACCGGCAGCTTTATAGCCAGGCCCACGCCCCACAGGTATCCGGCGGTACCGCCCGGCCTATTGAGGCACACCACGACATCATCGATCACGAAGAAGAGTAAAGGATTCCTGCCTACATGACGACCGCTTTTGGCCCCGACTTTAATGCCCCCGCGCTAGCCAAGCTGGCCGCAGAGCTTTCCGACGTCTTTACCGCCGCCGGTTTTACTACCGATGGCGTAGCCGGGCACCTAGGTCCGGAAGTTACCGAGGCCCTCTTCCGCGGCGAACCCGCACCAGTTGCGCTCGCCGCGCACAGCGAATCTCAATTGGATCTTTTGATCCGCTTCTTCCTCCTGCATCAACACCTGCCGGCCACGCTTTTGGGCGAGGCGGTAGGCGCGCGCCTGGCTACCCAGTTGCTGGATGCCAATGTTGCGGTTGCCGACGCCCATGGCAAGGCATACATTGCCCTCGATATCCGCCCCCACACCATCGTTGGCGCCAACCGTCTCATCTTCTCCGACGTCGACGCCTCCTTGGTCGACCACGTACCTGGCCCAGACCATGTGCTTGGCGTTGGCGCGGCAAGCCTCTCCCTACTGCAATCCACACCAGTAAGCCCAGTGGGCAGCGTCTTAGATCTAGGCACTGGCTCGGGCGTCCAATTGCTGGGGCAGCTCGATTGCGCTGACAAGATTACCGCCACCGACGTGCATGAGCGCGCGTTGGAATTGGCCGAGGCTACCATTGCCGCTACTGGCGATAGCGAGAAAGTGGAATTGCTGCAAGGTTCGTGGTTCGACCCCGTAGCCGGCCGCCGCTTTGACCGCCTCGTAGCTAACCCACCTTTTGTCGTTGGCCTTCCCGAAGTTGGCCACGTCTACCGCGATTCCGGGTTAAACCTGGATGGTGCCAGCGAGCTGGTTGTCTCTCGGGCCACCGACCACCTAACCCCTGGCGGAACGGCTCACCTTCTGGCCGCTTGGGTACACATCAGCGGCGAGACCTGGCAGCAACGCGTTGCTTCCTGGCTGCCAGACAAAGGGATTGCCGCCTGGATCATTCAGCGCGACGTAGCCGATCCCGCACTCTATGTGTCCACCTGGCTCGAAGACGAATCCCTGGATGTACGCTCCTCTGAAGGACAAGAGCGCTCACGCGCCTGGCTGGAACATTTTCAGCAACATGAGGTCAATGGCATTGGCTTTGGATTTGTCGCTATCCAACGCATCGGCGACGATGAACCTGCCGATATCTTGGCCGAAGATATGCCGCAGGCCTTTAGCGACCCACTTGGACCTGAAGTAGAAGAATACTTTGCCCGTGTGGCGTGGTTGCGCGACCTAGTGCCCGGCGAGCTACAGGGAAAGCACTTCCACGTGCGCCCGGGGCTGGCACGCGAAGATATCAGCACCCCAGATGGGGAATTGGGCCAGGGCTTTACACGGGCCGCGCTACGTCTTACTCGCACCGACGGTCCGCGCTGGAGCCACGAAGTAGATGAACACATCGCTGCCATAGTCGCCGGACTCAACCCACAGGGCTTGAACCTGGAAGAAACCATTGGCCTGTATGCGGCGGCGCACGGATTCGACGAAGCAGAACTTACTACTGCTGCCCTACCCGCCGTGATCGATATGGTCCGACATGGCCTGCTTATCCCAGCTGATCTCCTCTTGGATACCGATTCGCCGGACCTCAGCTAGATCCGCACTTTCCCCCACTCGTTATATAAGGAGAAGTAAACCATGCGCGCAGTTTTGACTCGGGTATCGGAGGCCACAGTGACCGTCGATGGAGAGACCGTAGGGGCCATTACTAGTCCCGAAACCGGTGGCCTTCTCGCTCTAATTGGGTTCTCACGCGAGGATATGGGTGATTGGCAACCCCGCGCTAAGAAGATGGCACGCAAGATTGCAGAACTGCGCATTCTTGATGGCGAAGTGTCAGTCATTGATGCCGGAGCGCCCGTGCTTGTGGTGAGCCAATTTACTTTGTACGGCCGCACTGCCAAAGGTCGACGCCCTTCGTGGGCGGATGCCGCTCCAGGACCCGAGGCCGAACCAGTCATCGCAGCGATTATTGCGAACCTCAGGGAACGCGGCGTGTCAGTAGAAACAGGCCAATTCGGGGCTAAAATGCGCGTTTCCTCTGTGAACGAAGGACCTTTCACTGTCTTGGTAGAGACCTAGCCCGCACCCTCAATTTCCGCCCCACGAGATCTGAAAATCGTGTTAATCAGGCCCGATTACCAACGATTCTATGAGCCAAACCACTTTTCCAGATATTGTGTAGAGCAAGCCATAAAGCGCAGGGGAATGCAAATTCCCAGAGGGTGATAAATGCCCTACTCGCAGTGCAATAATTTATTATCACTCTGCAAGATTTTGTTCTATACTGAAGGCACAGCGAAGCAAAAGGGCTGGACATGCAGGATATGAGATAGATTCTCAAAATCCTACAAACGCAAAATTGATTGAGAAAATTTGCTCAATCATGGTTGCAGAAGCCCAAACGCTTCGGCCGACCAACTAGATGTAGGAAAGAAAATGTCCCACTCAATCACGCGGCGCAACAAAGCCCAGCACCCAGAAAACCAGGCTGAGATGCCTGAGGATCTCAAGGCCTCCAAGGCAGCTCCCTCCTCCAAGGAATCAGCACCAGCCCCTGGCATTGACACCCCGTTCGATGGCCAGAAGGGTGCACCGAAGTGGAATAAGGAAGACACCGTATGGATGCTCTCCCTGTTCGGCACCGCAATCGGCGCTGGTGTCCTCTTCCTCCCCATTAACGCCGGCATCGGTGGCATCATCCCGCTTATCATCATGACAGTCGTAGCACTGCCTATGACCTACTGGGCTCACCGCGGAATGACCCGCTTGGTACTGTCCAGTTCCAAGCCAGACGGCGACCTCACGGACGTCGTGGAAGAGCACTTTGGCAAGAAGGCTGGTGTGCTCATGAACATCCTGTACTTCCTGTCGGTCTACCCCATCCTGCTGGTCTACTCGGTCACCATCACCAACACGGTCAACTCCTTCCTGGAGCACCAGCTCGGAATTACTCCTCCGGAACGCTGGCTTACCTCCCTCCTGCTGGTAGGCGGCCTCATCCTAATCGTCCGCATGGGCAAGGACGTCGTAGTTCACGTCATGTCTTATTTGGTATACCCATTCATCGGCATCTTGGTTCTGCTTTCCCTCTACCTCATCCCGAAGTGGAATACCGCGCTCTTTGATTCCTTCGACCTCAACGTTGCTCGCGAGGCTTCTGGCCACAGCATGGGCGTTACCCTGATGCTCTTGGTCCCGGTTATGGTCTTCTCCTTCAACCACTCCCCGATGATTTCCTCCTTCGCCGTTGACCGCCGCCAGACCTACGGCAAGTTCGCTGAGGCCAAGTCCCGCAAGACCTTGCTCCGCGCAGAAATCCTCATGGTCGTCGTGGTTATGTTCTTCGTCTTCTCCTGCGCTCTGAGCCTCTCCCCGGCTGACATGGCAGACGCTAAGGCGCAAAACATCACCATCTTGTCCTACCTGGCCAACCACTTCGATAACCCACTTATCCAGTGGATTGCCCCCATCATCGCCATGATTGCAGTTGCTAAGTCCTTCCTCGGCCACTACCTCGGCGCAGCCGAAGGCTTCGAAGGCCTCGTCGTCAAGGGCAGCAAGAACGCAAGCAAGGACGACGCAGAGTCCGCCCACAAGCTCGATACCATCACCCTCATCTTCATGCTGGTCACCGCTTGGCTCGTCGCCTGGGCTGACCCATCCATCTTGGGCATGATTGAAACCCTGTGTGGCCCGACGATTGCCATCATGCTCTTCATCATCCCAATGGTCGCCATCCACAAGGTCCCAGCGCTGAAGCGCTACAAGGGCAAGGCTTCCAACTACTTCGTCTTCTTCATGGGCCTCGTCGCCCTAGCAACCATCATCTACTCCATCGTCCAGGCTTTCTAAGCACCGCCACAGACGAGAAAATCGCAGAGGATTCAAGGAAAGAACAATGTTCATCAGCATCTTCGATATGTTCAAGATTGGCATCGGCCCCTCAAGCTCACACACCCTTGGCCCAATGAAAGCCGGCAAGGCTTTCGTGGACGAGCTCAAGGAAAAGGACCTCTTTGACAAGGTCACTCGAGTTCAGGCAAATGTGTACGGCTCCCTCTCCCTCACGGGCATCGGCCACTCCACAGACAAGGCCATCCTCCTCGGCCTGGCCGGTGAAGAGCCAGAGACAGTTGATATCGACGGCATCTCCGAATTCATGAAGAATGTCCGCAGCAGCGAGAAGCTCATGCTGGGCGGCTCCCGCGAGGTGGAATTCCCCAAGGACGGCGGCTTCTACTTCCACGATGAGTACCTCCCAATGCACGAGAACGGCATGTGTCTTATCGCCTTCGCCGGCGAGGAAGACATCCTGCACAAGACCTACTACTCGGTCGGCGGCGGTTTCATCGTCAAGCAGGAAGACTTTGCCAAGCGCACGGACGCCAAGGTTGATATCCCCTTCCCGTACGCCAGCGCCGCAGAAATGCTCGAGCTATGCGAGAAGAACAACATGACTCTCCCAGAGCTAGGCCTTGCCAACGAGTTGGCACTTCGTTCCGAAGAAGAGGTCAATGAGCACCTGCGCAAGGTTCGCGATGTCATGTACACCGGCATCGAGCGCGGCTCCGCTACCGACGGCCCGCTCCCAGGCTCCCTCCTTGTCCCCCGCCGCGCCGCTGCCCTCAGGCGCCGCCTGGAGCAGTCCGAACCGCACGATGGTCTAAACATCCTCAGCTGGGTCAATATGTTCGCACTGGCTATCTCTGAAGAGAATGCATCCTGCGGCCGCGTTGTCACCGCACCTACGAACGGCGCCTGCGGCGTTGTCCCGGCAGTACTGGCTTACTACGACAAGTTCGTTGAGCCCGTTACCACCGAGATGTTTGCTGATTACATCTTCGCCTGCAACCAGATTGCTTCCTTGTACAAGATGAACGCTTCCATCTCTGGCGCTGAGGTCGGCTGCCAGGGTGAGGTTGGTGTAGCGTGCTCCATGGCTGCTGGCGGTCTCGCCCAGCTCATGGGCGCTACCCCAGAGCAGGTTTGCATTGCAGCCGAGATTGGCATGGAGCACAAGCTAGGCCTGACCTGTGACCCAGTACTCGGGCAGGTTCAGGTACCCTGCATTGAGCGCAACGCTGTCGCTGCCGTTGACTCCATCACCAGCGCCCGCATGGCGCTGGAACGCGAGAGCAAGCCATGCGTCTCTTTGGACGAAGTCATCTGGACCATGTATAAGACTGGTAAGGATATGAACGCCAAGTACAGGGAAACCTCACAAGGTGGCCTGGCCCTAGCAGTTCACCCGCCAGTTCCGGTGTGTGGATAGAGACCACCCTCTAAAGAAGCGACGAGCCGGGTGAGCACAGCGCTAAGCCGCTTGTGTTCATCCGGCTTTCTTGGCGCTACTCCCCCTTCCGCCTATTCGCTTCCGTGTGATATCTTCTCTATAACCTGACAGGAATTAAAGGACATGCTTCAGCTAATGAATTTCCCTAGCGGCAGTGCCTCCGAAGAAAACTTCCTCGAGCAGTACATTCCCCTCGTCGAATTCCTCGGTAAGGCAATGGGCCCCAACACCGAAATCGTGCTGCACGATCTCGACGTTCCCGATAAATCCATCATGGCCATCGCCAACGGCCACATCTCTGGCCGGCAGCTAGGCGGCCCAGTGACCGATTTCGCTCTGTGGTTTATGAAACAAGGCGATGCCGCAGCAATCCCCATGATGACCGGCTACCGCGCCGTCAATGCGGAAGGAAAAATTTGCCGCTCTTCTAGTTATTTCATCCGAGACGACTCCGGCCATATGCGGGGCATGCTGTGCATCAATGTTGATGTCTCTGAGTTGGTACACATTCGCGATGCTGCCGCCGCACTTATCGGCAACGCCGATGATCCCGCACTTGATAAGTCAAAGGCCTTCGGCGGCTACCCCGGTACAGAAGAGCTGCCGCAGCGACCCGTCGCGGTACCAGACCCGGTTCCAGAAGACGAGGCTGCGGAAGAGGCGCCAGAGAAGGAAGAAGTCAGCGAGTCCTTGCGCTCCAACGTGGAGAACCTTCTAGATTCCATGTTGAATTCCGCAATTTCTAACCAGAGCACGCCAGTACCTCGCATGCAGCGCGAGGAGCGACTCGAAGTGGTCTCTGACCTTGAGGATGCAGGATTCTTTCTTCTTAAAGGCGGAATTGCCGCGGCAGCGACGCGCCTAGGCGTATCTGAACCGACTATCTACCGCTACCTCGTCCAGGTGCGCGGATAGTAGTTCCACATACCAAGCTATTCGCAGCTCGTAACCGATCCCCGTGGTACCTCTCCCCCGAAAAGGTGGAGTTGTACCACGGGGACCAACTGTTTTTACTAATTCTCTCTGCACTGGGAACTAAATCGCTAAAGACTCCGTTGTACTTTGTGAAACCGGCGACAAATTCAGGAGGCTTCACTATGACGAAGACATCTGCCACCACCGCCAAGGGCACTTCAAGTGCCACTACTGATGAAGAACAGGAAGTAGACCGCGGATCTCGCCGCAACCAAACCAACGATAATCCTTCTGCCGACCTCGTCCGCGTTTATCTCAACGGCATCGGCAAGACCGCACTGCTCAGCGCGGAAGATGAGGTAGAACTCGCTCAGGCCATCGAGGTTGGACTGTACGCGGAGTACAAGCTCAATAACGCAGAAAAGCTCACCCGCGCGGAAAAGCGCGACCTAAAGATCCTCGCCCGCGAAGGCAAGAAGGCACGCTCCCACCTGCTCGAAGCCAACCTGCGCCTCGTTGTCTCGCTGGCCAAGCGCTACACTGGCCGCGGTATGCCACTGCTGGATCTCATCCAGGAGGGCAACCTAGGCCTTATCCGCGCAATGGAGAAGTTCGATTACGCCAAGGGCTTCAAGTTCTCCACTTACGCCACTTGGTGGATCCGTCAGGCGATTACCCGCGGCATGGCTGACCAGTCCCGCACCATTCGCCTCCCGGTCCACTTGGTTGAGCAGGTTAACAAGCTTTCTCGTATTAAGCGTGAGATGTATCAATCATTGGGCCGCGAAGCTACCAACGAGGAGCTTTCGGAAGAATCCGGTATTGATGAGAACAAGATTGAAATGCTGCTGCGCCAGTCACGCGATCCGGTCTCTCTCGATATGCCGGTAGGTACCGATGAAGAAGCTCCTTTGGGCGACTTCATTGAAGATGCAGAAGCTACCGATGCTGAAACTGCGGTCGTCGCATCTATGCGCCACTCTGATATCCGCGGTGTGATTGACACCTTAGAGAAGCGCGAGCAGGACGTCATCCGCCTGCGTTATGGCCTCGATGATGGTGTTCCGCGCACCTTGGATCAGATAGGCCGCCGCTTCGGCCTTTCACGCGAGCGTGTTCGCCAGATTGAGCGCGAAGTCATGGCAAAGCTGCGCGATGGAAACCGCGCCGATCGCCTGCGCGAGTACGCTTTGTAATCCACGCCTACCGCATTTGGCAGCGCATCCTCTCCCCGGGCCCATTTGGCAACGTACCGCCATGGGCTCGGGGTTTGGCGTTGATAAGACATCGGCTTGGTTCCTAGCGGCGAGCCAAGCCTTGGGTAGGCTAATCTGGACTGCAGAGTCTAGAAAGCGCTTTCCCGTTCTTGGGCGGGACTATAGCCGCGTAACTGTATTCACACAGAAAGGTATGCCCACGTGAGGGACCTAGTTGATACAACGGAGATGTATCTGCGGACCATCTACGAGCTAGAGGAAGAAGGCATTACTCCCCTACGCGCCCGCATTGCGGAGCGTTTGGAGCAGTCTGGGCCTACGGTTTCTCAGACTGTAGCTCGCATGGAGCGCGATGGCCTTTTGCACGTGCGCACCGACCGCAGCTTGGATCTCACGGACAAGGGCCGCGACCTAGCTACCGCAGTCATGCGCAAGCACCGGTTGGCAGAGCGTTTGCTTACCGACGTCCTGGGGCTCGACATTGCCAAGGTTCACGACGAAGCCTGCCGGTGGGAGCATGTGATGAGCGAAGAGGTGGAAAAGCGCATGGTTGCCGTTCTCGATGATCCGACGCGGTCGCCTTTTGGCAATCCTATTCCGGCGCTATCTGCACTTGGCTTCGATGTTACTCAGCCGGACCAGGGCACCCGCGCGGTCGATCTCCCCAATGGCGAGCAAGTCTTCGCGACCGTCATCCAGGTCAATGAAATTCTGCAGGTTGATGATGGCACCTTCCAAGAACTCACCGATGCTGGAATCCGTGTGGGCGCCAAGGTGTCTGTAGTCAATAACAGCGGCACGATTACACTGTCGACACCGGAAGGCGGCAGCGTCGTGCTTTCCGACGATTTGGCGCACGCAGTGCGCGTGGAGGTATAGCCATGAAACTTCTCATCACCGGTGGCGCCGGCTACGTGGGCAGCGTCTGCGCCGCAGTATTAGTCGAGCAGGGCCATGACGTAACCATCATCGATAATTTCTCCACCGGCAACCGTGAGGCCGTTCCGGAAGCCGCCCGCCTCATCGAGGGCGACGTCGCAGACAAGGCTGCCGATGTCCTGGGCGAAGGTGGCTTCGAAGGCGTCATTCACTTCGCTGCACGCTCCTTGGTGGGCGAATCCGTGGAAAAACCAGATGAGTACTGGCAGCACAACGTAGTTACTACCCTGATGCTGCTTAATGCCATGCGGGATAACGACGTCAAAAACCTCGTCTTTTCCTCCACCGCTGCAACCTACGGTGAGCCTGACCAGGTCCCAATTACGGAAGACATGCCAACCCAGCCCACCAATCCGTATGGTGCGACCAAGCTGGCCATCGACTACATGATCACGTCCTTTGCCCACGCCTACGGCCTGGGCGCCACCTCGCTGCGCTATTTCAATGTGGCTGGCGCCTACGGAAAAATTGGCGAGAACCGCGAGGTAGAAACCCACCTCATCCCCATCGTGTTGCAAGTTGCTTTGGGCCACCGGGATAAGATTTTCATGTTCGGTGATGACTGGGATACCACAGACGGCACCCCAGTGCGTGACTACATCCATATCCGCGATCTAGCCGACGCCCACGTGCTTGCCCTCGAGTCCAATGAATCTGGCGCCCACCGCATTTACAACTTGGGTTCTGGCGATGGGTACTCCGTCAAGCAGGTCATCGAAATGTGCCGCAAGGTCACCGGCCACGACATTCCGGCTGAGGTGGCCCCGCGCCGCGCAGGCGACCCAGCTACGCTCATCGCTTCCTCTGCGAAGATTCAGCGCGAACTCGGGTGGAATCCCACCCGTACGGACCTGGAAACCATCGTCACCGACGCGTGGAACTTCACCCGACAGCTCGGCGATAAGGCACATTCGGCGAAGCGCTCCTAGAACGCCGCGCGTGTTAAGCGGGGCTGTCGACGCGGAGCCCCGCTGCCTCGCGGGCTAGCTCGCAACCATGGCATAGGCTGGAGACCAACCGCTTTCCCATGCCGCTGCGATATCCCTGCGCTATGAGGCGCCCCAAATTGTGATGGGGCGCCTCTTCTACGACTACGGAAAGCGCCGGACCGGCATAAATTCCGAATTCGTGGGACACCTGGCTAGCAGCATACAAAGCTAGAGCGTTATAGCGAATAGGCCCCTGGAATGTACGCGCTACCGCCAATAACAGGTCACCTGCTTCCTGCGGCGCGGAGACGAGCTCCGTAATGACTAGGTCGCGGGTCCAGGTGGTAGACATCCACATGGCTGTCACACACAACAATTCTTCATTTTCTAGGGTTTCCTCCAGCGATTCGACCTCGCTGAGCACATAGCGGGCATCGGCAATAAGGGATTTGACCACCTGCACTGGATCTGTAGTGCCATACCCGTGCCCGGCGCGCAATTGGCAGGCAATCTCTTCGGCGCATCGCTCCATGGCTCTAATCTCTTCTTCCCCAAAGTAGGGGTTCGGGTCCTTAAAGCGCTGGACCAAGTCATGGCGGCTAAGTTCCGGAAGCATGCCATTATTCACGCAGGCGCGCATCGTGTGGCTCGTCGAGATGGCGGGTATGGTTCCTTCTATCCAGTTCTGCAGCGGGCCCTCGCCGCTTTCTGTGACGTGGCCAAAGATGAGGTCGTAGGCGGTATTGGTGGAGAGTTCTTCGGACAGCCAGCAGGCATCGATGCCCATACCTGTCTGGTCTTGGAAATGATAAAGGGACTGCAGGATGTCCCAGAGCTCTCCTTCCTCGCGCTGGGAGAGCACGAAGCAGAAAATGATTTCGGGACTTCCGCAGTGAAACGCATCCATCACTTCGTGAAGCGCACCAGGCACATCGTGCAGATCGAGACGGGCTACTGGTCCGATGCTGTATCCGCGTTGGCTGGGTTGGATGGAGATGAGGATGACTGATTCGGTGGGAAAGAATCCGAGGATTCCTGGAATATTGGCGAGGATATCGCCGGGCGTACGGATGGGCTGAGTTGGTGTTGTGATGTCCATAGCCCCAGCTTCAACCACGCGCGCAACTATGCATAGGCCACCAAGGGCTAGGTGGTGGGGATCTGTGGATAGGTGGGGGTGAAGGGGGCGTCGGCAAGCGGCTTTCCACACCCCGCCTGGGATTGCGCTGGCAATGCGCAGCGGTTTGGGGCACAATTGTTTATTTAACCTCGCGGTGCGCGCGGGAATAGTACGCACGCACGCGGCGTTGGGGTAGGTGAGAAAGCAAGGAGGTAACACAACATGCACGAAGAAGATCGCCGCATGTATGAGCTGGAATATCCGGCTCCGGTGATTAGGGATGATTCCGGTGACGGACAAGGCCCCACCATGATTGTTGCCATGCACGGTTATGCTGACGCTGGCCAGGCCATTGAGGCAAGTGCTGACCACCTGAAGGCCGCTTTGGAAGGCCGTCAGCTGGCATCGTTTAACTCTGATGAGCTGATTGATTACCGCTCGCGCCGCCCAGCCATCACGATTGATAAGGATCGGGCGCTGGAAATCGAGTCTATGGATCTTGGTATTAAGGTCCTGCGCGATAATTCCGGCAAGACCTTCCTACTACTGTCTGGCCCTGAGCCAGACATGCGCTGGGAGGCGTTTACTACCGCCGTGGTGAAGCTGGTGGAAAAGTTCAATATTGAAGACACCATCATGCTCTATGCCGCGCCGATGCCGGTGCCGCATACCCGCCCTACGGTGGTTACGGCTCATGGCACCTCCTCCCGCTTGACTGAGCACATGCTCTCGATGGATTCCACCATGATGGTGCCAGGCTCCGCCGCGCTGTATCTGGAAAAGGCTCTGGCGGATAAGCACCGCACGGTGGCTGGATATACCGTCCACGTGCCGCATTACTTGGCCGCTTCGCCTTATCCGCAGGCCACGTTCCAGTTGCTGGATGCGGTGGCCCGGGCGGTGCGCCTCAATATTCCTTTGGGCAGCATTGAGGCCGACATTTCTCGCGTGGAAAACCAACTGGAGGAACAAGTTGGTGGCTCGGATGAGATTGAAGGCGTAGTCCAACAACTCGAGCAGCAGTATGACGCTTATATGGAGCGCTACCGCAAGGAGCATCCGCAGGCGATCATGCCTGGCGAGGAGCCCATGCCTACCGGTGAGGAAATCAGCGAGGAATTCCAGGCATTCTTGGCTTCCTTGGATGAAGAAGAAAGCCAGCAAATTATCAATACCGAGATCGATGACCGCGAAGATTCCGCCGAGGAGAAAGGCCCACAGTCCGATGGTGGGAAAGATGGCCCTGATTCTGCTTCGGGCGAGGGCGACTTAGGTGACGATATCTAACTAACCCGCCCCCATCGCCGCTAAGGTGGTGGGGGTGAACTTATCTCAGCTGCTGCCAGATTTAACGGAAGTACCCGAGCCCCTCGTAGACGAGGCAATTTGGGATACCTTTACCTCGTGGACCACCGGCCGGGGTATCAATTTGTACCCAGCTCAGGAAGAAGCCTCGCTCGGTATTTTGGCCGGCGATAATGTTATCCTCGCTACCCCTACGGGCTCGGGAAAGTCCATGGTGGCTAATGCTGCGCACTTCATTGCCCTAGCTCGTGGCCAGCGCAGTTTCTATACCGCACCGATCAAGGCCCTTGTGAGCGAGAAGTTCTTTGCCCTGTGCGATATCTTCGGCGCCGAGAATGTGGGCATGATGACTGGCGACGCCACCGTTAATGGCAATGCCCCCATCATCGCCGCCACCGCCGAGATTGTGGCCAATATTGCGCTGCGCGATGGCACCGAGGCCAATATCGACCAGGTAGTGATGGACGAGTTCCACTACTACTCCGAACCGGACCGCGGATGGGCATGGCAGGTGCCGCTGCTGGAGTTGTCCAAGGCGCAGTTCCTGCTCATGTCCGCCACTCTGGGCGATACTCAGTGGCTAGAAGAGGATCTCACCCGCCGCACCGGCCGCGCCACCAACCTCGTCGCCGGCACCACGCGGCCCGTGCCACTGGACTTTTCCTACGTCTTTAGCGCGGTGCACGAGACCATCGAGGAGCTCTTGGCCGATAAGAAGGCACCCATCTACGTGGTGCACTTCTCGCAGCGTGAAGCGGCCGAGCGCGCGCAGGCGTTGACCTCACTTTCGGGGATTATCACTAAGGAAGAAAAGGAAGCGATTGCCCAGGAAATCGGTGGGTTCCGCTTCACTACCGCCTTTGGCAAGGATCTATCCAAGCTGCTGCGCAAGGGCATCGGCATCCACCACGCGGGCATGCTGCCCAAATACCGCCGATTGGTAGAGCGCCTGGCACAAAAGGGACTGCTTAAGGTCATTTGCGGTACCGATACCCTGGGTGTGGGCATTAACGTTCCCATCCGCACCGTGCTGATGACTGGGCTTGCCAAGTTCGACGGCCAGCGCCAACGCATCCTCAAATCGCGCGAATTCCACCAGATTGCCGGCAGGGCCGGCCGCGCCGGCTATGACACCGAGGGCACTGTAGTGGTCGAGGCGCCCGAGCACGAGATCGAAAATGCCAAGGAACGCCGCCGCATCGGCGACGACCCCAAACGCTTGAAGAAGCTCAAGAAAAAGTCCGCCCGAGAAGGCGAGGTGTCCTGGTCCGAGAAGACTTTCGCGCGCCTTACTGAGGCTGAGCCGGAACAGCTGACCTCTCAGTTCCGCGTTTCTAATTCCATGCTGCTCAATGTCTTGGCGCGCCACGGCAATGGCTATGACCACATGCGCCACCTGCTGCGAGACAACCACGATAACCGCAGCAAGCAGAATAAAGACATCCTCACCGCACTCGATCTCTTCCGCGGGCTAGTGGATTCCGGCGTCGTGCAAAAGTCCACCAAGGGATTGGATATCTACGGCCGCCCCTACCATTTGGTGCGAGAGCTGCCGCGTGACTTTGCGCTCAATCAGCCGCTGGGCCCATTCGCCTTGGCGGCGCTCTCGCTGCTGGACCCGGAAGCGGAGACCTATAACCTGGACGTTATTTCAGTTTTTGAGGCCATCCTAGATGACCCGCGCCAGGTGCTCATTGCCCAGCAGAAGCAGCGCCGCGGCGAAGAAATCGCCGCGCTGAAGGCGGACGGGGTGCACTACACCGACCGCATGAATATCGTGGAGGATATCACTTGGCCGAAGCCGCTTGAGGAGCTATTGGAGCAGGCCTACGATACTTTCGCTGAGACCAATGCGTGGGTCAAGGAGTTTGAGCTGCGACCCAAGTCCGTGGTGCGCGACATGCTCGAGAATGCGATGACCTTCTCGGATCTGGTCGCCACCTACGGCTTGGCCCGCTCCGAGGGCGTGATTTTGCGCTACCTGACCGACGCCTGGCGCACTCTTAAGCAGTCCATTCCGGACGAGTACAACACTCCAGAGCTCGAAGATATCGTTGTCTGGCTAGGTGAGCTTATCCGCCAGGTGGATTCCTCGCTTGTCGACGAATGGGCGCAAATGGCCGGCGAAGACTCCCCCATCGACCAAGATACGGTGGACCGCGAGCTGGCCTTTGGCGTGGAGGACCCCACCGCGCTCACGGCCAATCGCCGCGCCTTTACCATCATGGTGCGCAATTACATGTTCCGCTTGGTGCAACTCTTTGCTTTGGAAAAGGAAGACCGCTTGGCGGAGCTGCTCGATTACTTGGACGAGGTGCCGGACTTCGGCGCTATCCTAGATGATTACTTCGATGAGTATGATGACATCGATTCCGGCCCCGAGGCCCGCGGTCCGGAGTTTTTCCGTCTAGGCGATACTGACTCGCGTGCGTGGTCCGTGCGTCAGATCATCAAGGACCCAGACGGCGATCACGCCTACCAGTTCGTCGCTACGGTAGATCTCGATGCCTCCGATGAGGCCGGCGAAGTCCGCCTAGCAGACCTGCGCGTGGAGTACTAGCCAGCGAAAACGACAAAGCCGCCCTGGCTGCCACGCCCCAGAATAAGAGGGACGTCGGCAAGCGCGAGGGCGGCTAAAAGCCGACTATTTTAGCGTGCGGCCTCAATCTGGACAGCCTGTGCCACAGCCTGGACGACGGCCGCAACCTTAACGGCCTCCCAGACCTGCTCCTTGCTCAGACCAGCCTCGTTGAGCTCGTGAGCGTGAGCACCCAGGCAGTGCTCGCAGCCATTGATGGCGGAGACTGCGGTATTCCACAGCTCGAAGTTGGCCTTGTCCACGCCTGGCTTGGAGATGATGTTCATGCGCAGGCCAAACTTAACCTGTGCGTAGTCATCGCCCAACCAACCCTTGGCGCGATAGGCAACGTTGTTCATAGCCATAACGGTGGCTGCGCCGTAGGCTGCCTCGATAGCTTCCTCAGACAGGTGCTCCTTTGCTTCCTCCGCGATTTCAGACAGCACGGTGTCATTGCGGGTTGCGGCAGCCGATGCCAGCAGGCAGCCCCAGAGCTGCTCCTCGTCCAGGTCCTTGGAACGGGTCAGCGCGCCCAGGTTGAGCTTCTGGTCCTTGGCGTACTCCGGCAGGGAAGACTTCAGATTATCAATAGACATAGCTTTTCTCCTTTAAGGTTTTGATAGGAATTTTCTGCACTGCATTTAAAAGGAAACCCCGCCACGAAAGCGGGGTGAACCTGCATCTCAGTGAGATTTAGAGTGCCGACTGAACGACGTCCATCTTGTTGATGTTCTTGGTTGGGTCGTTCTTCTCCCAGTTGCAAGCGCAAACCTCTTCGGACTGCAGGGCGTCGAGCACACGCAGAACCTCGTCTACGTTACGGCCAACAGCATCCGGGGTAACGGAGACGAACTGGATAACGCCATCCGGGTCGATGATGAAGGTAGCACGGTCAGCAACGCCATCAGCGTTTTCTACACCCAGTGCACGGATGAGGTCGTGGCGCACGTCAGAGAACATCGGGAAAGGAACTTCCTTCAGCTCTGGGTGGGTTGCGCGCCAGTTGAAGTGAGCGAACTCGTTATCGGTGGAGCCGCCGAGGATCTGGGTATCGCGGTCCTGGAACTCCTCGTCCAGCTTGCCAAAGGCAGCGATCTCGGTCGGGCAGACGAAGGTGAAGTCCTTCGGGTAGAAGAAGACGACCTTCCACTTGCCCTCGTACTTGTCCAGGGATACCTGCTCGAAGTAGTCCTCCGGCTGGTTAGCGTTGACGTCGTGCAGGTCGCCACCGGTCAGGGCGGTGAGGTTGAACTCTGGGAACTTCTCGCCGACGGTCAAAATAGGCATAGTCTTCAACTCCTTTAGCAAAGGCTTTTCCTCTAAGTTTCCTGCCGCTTGACGTACAAGCAGCGGGGCCGGACCGCATCCGGCCCAACACGATCAGTTATACCATCTTTTCCGCTCGCGTCAATAGCAAATCCTATAGGTAAGTGTTAGAGTAATAGGCATGCATAATAAAGAGTATCGCCCTACACTTGCTCAGCTGCGTACCTTCGTCACCGTTGCAGAAAACAAGCACTTTGGTACCGCGGCCGCCAAACTCGAGATTTCCCAACCCTCCCTCTCCCAGGGCCTCGTTGCCCTCGAACAGGGATTGGGCTTGCAGCTTATCGAGCGCTCCACCCGCAAGGTCATCGTCACCTCGGCCGGTGAGACCCTCCTCCCCTACGCCAAAGCAACGCTTGAAGCAGCAGATACCTTCCTCGCCCACGCTCGCGGCGCCAACGGCACCCTTGCCGGTCCACTGACCATCGGCGTTATCCCCACCATTGCTCCCTACATCCTCCCCGATCTGCTCTCCATGCTTGCGGAGGCTTACCCGGATCTCGAGCCGCGCTTCGTCGAGGAGCAAACCCAACACCTCATTACCCGCCTGCGAAACGGCAACTTGGATCTTGCCATCATGGCCCTTCCATCCGAGGCCACCGGCATGGTCGATAGCCCGCTTTACACGGAGCAATTCTCCATTGTCTGCCCGCCCGATCACCCCATCGCTGGCCGTGAGGATGTCGAGCTTGCGGAACTCAAGGACCTGGATTTGCTGCTGCTTGACGACGGCCACTGCTTGCGCGACCAGGTAGTCGATCTTTGCCGCCACGCCAATATCAACCCCGCCGAGGCCACCAATTCCGTCACCCGTGCTTCCTCCCTGACCACCATCATGCAGTTGGTCATGGGCGGGCTGGGCTGCACCCTCGTCCCCGAATCCGCCCTCGCCACCGAATGCCATGGCAAGGACGTCGCCATCGCCCACTTTGCCTCCGATGTCACCGCCGAACGCGAGGTGGGTCTCGTGTTCCGTTCCTCCGCAGCTCGCGCCGAGGAGTTCCGCGAATTCGGCACACTCATCACCGCCGCCTATAACAAGGCGATTGAGCGCTCCCGACAGTAGCCGCTTGCGGCAAGCCCCACGGGGGCGTCGCCAAGCACACCAAAGGCCACCGCCCCTAACTGGAACGGTGGCCTTTAACTATGGTGCGCTACGCCTGCGGGAGCGTATTGCGCCCAGCACACTGGCGGAACATATGCGCCTGCGCCAAGAGCGTAACCGGATACGCCACAATGAGGCCGATGCCCAAAAGCAAGAAACCGGCCACAATGATGAAAAAGTTCAAAATGGAAAGCAGTAGCAGCTGACCGTAATTGTTCTTACCTGCCTGAAAGCCCTTCTTCACGGCGTCACCAACGCTATCGCCGTCGGCCGCGAACCACTGCATCAGAGAGAACAGCGGCTGCACAAAGAAGCTAATCAGTGAAATCACAGCCAATACACCGAGCATGCCCATGACGGCGGTGAACGCTTCTTCGTCGGAAAGCTGCTCGGCATTGCCAGCTAGCCCCGCCGCAGAACCGCGCACAACGACGAAGGAAATCAGTCCCGCCACAACGCCGATGACGACCATAATGACTAGTGGCTGCCACCAGCGCACATTCTTAAACAGGTAGCCCCACCCGGTGCGAGAATCATCAATCTGGAAAAGCGCCAGGCGCATAAGCATTAGAGTGAGCACGATGCCAATCACCCAGGAAATGATTTGCATGATCGTGGAACTAGCAGAGATATCACCATCGACACTCGCCGTCGCAGCGCCGACTCCGCCGGAAATGGCGAAAAAGACTACGCCGAGAACGCCAGCAAGCAACGTTCCCAAAATCCATAGCTTCCAGTTGCTAAAGACCGCCCGAAAGGCCCAAGAAACGGCATCTATGGCCGAAACCCTTCCGGTGTGTTGAGGCTGGCCCGCGTGGTAGCCGGCATAGCCTTGGGCGTTGCCCTCGTGGGCGCCGCCATAAGACGGAAGCTGGCCGTAGTCCGGCCGATCCTCGGGATGGTTGGTCGGCTCGTAGCGAGGAAAATCGTCATTTCCACCCGAATACGGGTTCGTCATAAGCGGTGCTCCTCCTTCAGGAATGCACATTGAAAAATGAATAAGTATTTTAACTTTAACAACTTTTTCCTCATTTCTGGCGGGCAGGTAAACTCTGTGCCTAGTCATGACTATGAATGAAACCCCTTCCCGCGATGAACTTTTCGCTGCACTCGACAATGTCACCCTCTCTGAAGCCCGGTCCTTCCGTCGCCGCCTCAAGAAGGCCCGCGCCCCTAAAGCGCTGCAAGAAATCGGCACTGAAATCCATGACGCGGCCGAGCGCGTCGCACTTACCGACGCCGCCGTTCCCACCATCACCTACCCCAACGCCCTCCCCGTCACCGCCCGCAAGGACGATATCGCCGAGGCAATTCGGGACAACCAGGTCGTCATCATCGCTGGTGAGACCGGTTCTGGTAAGACCACCCAGATCCCGAAAATCTGCCTCGAGCTAGGTCGCGGCCGCCGCGGGTTCATCGGTCATACCCAGCCGCGCCGTATTGCAGCGCGCACCGTGGCCGAACGCATCGCCGCTGAATTGGACCAGAAAATCGGCGAGTCCGTTGGCTACGCCATCCGCTTCGATGACCGCGTCTCTGAGACCACCGCCGTCAAACTTATGACCGACGGCATTCTGCTCGCCGAGATGCAACGCGACCGCTTCCTCAATAAGTACGACACCATCATCATCGATGAGGCCCACGAACGCTCGCTCAATATCGACTTCCTCTTGGGCTACTTGAAGCGCCTATTGCCCAAGCGTCCCGACCTCAAGGTGATCATCACCTCCGCAACCATCGACCCAGAAAGCTTCGCCGCCCACTTTGCCGACGCCGACGGCAACCCCGCCCCTATTATCGAGGTCTCCGGACGCACCTACCCCGTAGAAATCCGCTACCGGCCACTCGAATTCGAGGCCGGCGGAAAAGTCGTGGACCAAGACCCGCTCGACGGCTTGACCGAGGCCATCGAAGAGCTCATGCGCGAAGGCGACGGCGATATCCTGTGTTTCTTCCCTGGCGAGCGAGATATCCGCGATGCCATGGAGGCCATCGAAGGAAAAAAGTGGAAAAATGTCGAGGTCACTCCGCTCTTTGGCCGCCTATCTAACCAAGAGCAGCACCGCGTGTTTAGCGAGCACCGCGGCCGCCGCATCGTCTTGGCTACCAATATCGCCGAAACCTCGCTTACCGTGCCCGGCATCCGCTATGTCGTCGATACCGGCACCGCCCGCATCTCGCGGTATTCCACGCGCACCAAGGTCCAGCGGTTGCCCATCGAGCCCATCTCGCAGGCCTCCGCCAACCAGCGCTCCGGCCGTTGCGGCCGCGTTGCCGACGGCATCGCCATCCGCCTCTACAGCGAACAGGATTTTGAAAGCCGTCCCGAGTTCACCGACCCAGAAATCCTGCGCACCAACCTCGCGAGTGTCATCCTCCAAATGGTTTCGCTCAAGCTCGGTGATATCGAACAATTCCCCTTCATCCAACCTCCCGAGCACAAGGCCATCCGCGATGGTCTCACACTCCTCCACGAGCTCGGCGCCCTCCACGACAAGCAGGACAAGCCCTCGCTCACCACCATCGGCCGAGATCTTGCCCGAATCCCACTGGATCCGCGCATGGCTCGCATGCTCATTGAAGCCAATACCAACGGGTGCCTCGATGATGTCATGGTCATCGTTGCCGCCATGACCATCCAGGATGTGCGCGAACGACCCCTCGACTTCCAAGCCCAGGCCGACCAAGCCCACGCCCGCTTCAAGGACAAGACCTCAGATTTCTTGTCCATGCTCAAACTATGGGATTACATCAAGCAAACCCGCAACGAGCAATCCGGCAATAAATTCCGCAAGCGCATGAAACAGGAGTTCCTCCATTACATGCGCATTCGCGAGTGGTTCGACCTGGTGCGCCAGCTCAAGGACGTCACCAAGCAACTGGGTTGGACCTACCAGGAAGGCACCGAGCGCCGCTCCGATGACATACACATGTCCCTCCTTTCGGGCCTGCTATCCAATATCGGTGCCCGCGATGGCAATTCCAAGGAGTTCCAGGGCGCGCGCAACACCCGCTTCCTGGTATTTCCCGGCTCCGCCCTGGCTAAAAAGCCTCCCGAATTCCTCATGGCTGCCGAGCTGGTAGAGACTTCCCGCCTCTGGGCGCGCGATGTCGCCGCCATCGATCCCGCCTGGGTGGAAAAGCTCGGTGCAGACTTGCTCAAGCACAACTACTCCGAGCCCACCTGGTCTCGCAAACGCGCCGCCGCTATCGCGCACCAGAAATCCACGCTCTACGGCGTGCCCATCGTGGCCGACCGCACCGTGCCCTACCACCGCGTCGATCCCTCCGCTGCCCGCGATATGTTCATCCGCAACGCCCTTATCGCCGGCCACTGGAACACCCACCATGCCTTCTTCAAGGCCAACGCCCAAGCGCTTGACGACGCCGCCGCATACGAAGAAAAGGCCCGCCGCCGCGGCCTTATCGTGGACGAAGACACGCTCTTCGATTTCTATGACCAGCGCATTCCGGCCAAGGTAACCACCGGCCGCCACTTTGACTCGTGGTGGAAAAAGGAGCGCCGCCGCACCCCGGATCTGCTGGATTTCGATCCCACTAAGCTCATCGATGACTCCCATGAGGTCACCGAGGAATCCTTCCCCGACCACTGGCGCAAGGGTTCTATCGATTACGAACTGACCTACAAGTTCGAGCCCGGCGATCCTCTCGACGGCGTCACCGTAATGGTTCCCATTCCTATGCTCGCCGGATTGGATACCGAAGGCTTCGATTGGCTCGTTCCAGGTCTGCGCCTAGAGCTCGTCACCGAGCTTATCCGGAGCCTGCCCAAGGCCCTGCGCCGCACCGTCGTACCCGCGCCCGAGTTTGCCGAGCGCGCAATCGACCGCCTCATCCCTTATGAAGGACCCATCACCCAGCAGCTTGCCGACGTCCTCCGCGAACTCGGTGGTCAAGGAATCAACGCCACCGACTTCCAGGCCAGCAAGCTACCCGCCCACCTGCGGATGAATTACGGGGCCATCGATAAGCGCGGCAAAATCGTCGACTCCGACCGCGACCTCGCGGCGCTCGTCCGACGTCAGGCCGGACACATCAAGTCCTCCGTATCTCGCGTCTCTCGCACCTCCGAATCCACCGCCGTCAGCGAATGGACCGACGACACCCTCGGCACCATCGATGACACGGTCAAGACCACCGTCGACGGCCACGAGGTCACCGCCTACCCTGCCCTGGTCGCTACCAAGGAGGGCGTCGAACTCAAGGTCCATCCCACCAAGGCCGCCGCAGATGCCGCCATGGTCACGACCACACTTACGCTCCTCATGCGTGAGATATCCGTCAACGCCTCCCAAATGGTCAAGGGCCTGCCATTGCAACAGCGCGTCGCCGTCGATTCCTATCCGCACGGCGGCGCCGAGGGCCTTGTCAACGACGCCCGCGTCGCCGCGATCCGCGACCTGATGATGGAAGCCGGCGGACCCGTCCGCACCCCCGCAGCGTTCCAGAAGCTTAAAGACACAGTCAAGCCCCAAGTCCCAGGCCGCGTACGCCAGGCAGTAGTAGCTATTGCCCCAGGACTCGCCGAGTACTCCAACCTGCGAGCGGAACTCGCTCATTGGGACGGTCCAGCGATCGATGACATGCGCGCACAACTGGACTTCCTCCTACCCCGAAACGCCATCACTGTCCACGGAATGTCCCATCTGCGTCATCTACCGCGATATATCCAAGCCATGCGAATTCGTCTAGAGGACATGAACCTTGACCCGGACCGCGATGCGGACCGCCAAGCCGAGGTAGACAACGCCAAGGCCTACCTATCCAACCGCCTTCGCAGCCTCCCGGCCGGCCGTGAAAAGACCCGCGAGGTCAAGGACGTGCACTGGATGATCGAAGAACTTCGAGTTTCTCTTTTCGCTCAGCGCCTTGGCACAGCCCACGCCGTTTCACTCCGCCGTATCCAAAAGGCGGTGGACAAACTGCGTTAAAAGTCCTCGCGATCGCGCCTTCGCATCAGCCGAATCTCGGATTCAAAGTCATCTGCGCTTTCAAAAGATTTATATACAGAGGCAAAGCGCAGATAGGCCACCTCATCAAGGTCCCGCAGTGGTTCCAGGATGGCCAGGCCAATCTCGTTCGCGTTGACCTGCGAGGAGCCATGACTGCGCACGGTCTCCTCTACTTCTTGCGCCAGCTTCTTCAGGGCATCGTCGCTTACATCTCGCCCCTGGCAGGCACGGCGCACACCGCGAATCAATTTATCTCTACTGAAGGGCTCGGCCAAACCGTTTC
This sequence comes from Corynebacterium sp. MSK122, assembly GCF_030229435.2. Taxonomy (NCBI): domain Bacteria; kingdom Bacillati; phylum Actinomycetota; class Actinomycetes; order Mycobacteriales; family Corynebacteriaceae; genus Corynebacterium; species Corynebacterium sp. MSK122. Next base: position 25,867 of record NZ_JASPHV020000006.1, read on the forward strand.
TCTTCACCACAAGCAACACGGCCTTCTCAACCGTGGTAAAGCGCCCCTTGCACGAAGCACACTCGCGCCGGCGGCGAATCGACGCTCCAGCATCGACCACACGCGAGTCGATGACGCGGGATTGCTCATTGTGACAAAAGGGGCAATACACAGTGGTCCTTTCACTGACGTTGTTACGCCAGTAGTTTACTCACCTTCAATTCCGTTCGACCACTGGGCTTCGCCCCATCGTTCCCCTAGCGTGTTACTGCAGCCTCTACTTGTTGCACATTAGAGGCCGGCGGTTGCGGTGCACTGTTTCCTTCAGTGCTAGCTAGTCCGCCTAACAAAGTGCCCACAAAGACCGCTACACCAAACACTGCGCCCAATGCGTAGTTACCTGTGTTCGACTCACCTACGCTGTTTCGACCCCTATTCGATCTATTCCCAGACCTTCCGGTCGGCGTACGGTTCGAACGATAGGTCGTGCAATCTTCCACACGTAGAGTTCGAACATACCAAGAGTTTGCGGTACTGCGGACCGCAGAACCGTAGCCACGCTCCACATCCCATACGGCCGCAGAAGGCACCACTACGGGTTCGCTAGCGTTGCGAGTTACCAGGTTATTGCGAGAATTGAGCAGCAGAGACATAACTTTCCTTTCGACGACTGAACCCACCGTAGGCACCTCATGCGACACGCCATGATATCCAGTCGCCATAATGTTCGATTTAGTTGGTACGTTCGATTTATAGCATCGCTTCAAATACTTGTCCACCCCAACGCGAAAATCTCGAACATCTGTACTTTTCGTGCTACAAATGACGTGTGGCAACATTTCAGCACCGCCAGCTAACAGACCACCTATAAACCCACCCGATCCCCTCCGAGGAGCCAGCAATGGGCCGCAAGCCAAAGAAGACCACCGAGAAAACCGATTACGCCTCCCTATCTGACCGCCAGCGACGCATTCTCAATGTCATTAGTGACGCCGTTATGTTGCGTGGTTACCCACCAAGCATTCGCGAAATTGGTGACGCAGCGGGTCTACAGTCCACATCATCGGTCGCCTATCAGCTAAAACAATTGGAAGAGAAAGGGTTTTTGCGCCGAGACCCTAATAAGCCGCGTGCCGTAGATGTTCGTCACCTTAATACGGATGATGGCGCCAAAAAGCCCGGCCGCAAGCCGGCTAAGCCTGAGCAGCAAATTCCCGAGGATGCAGGTGCCGTTTCTTATATTCCTGTGGTCGGCCGTATCGCTGCGGGAGCACCCATTACCGCAGAGGAAAACGTCGACACATACTTCCCAATGCCTGACGAGGTGGTCGGTGGCGGCGATCTTTATATGCTGCAAGTAGTCGGCGACTCGATGCAGGATGCCGGCATCCTTGACGGCGACTGGGTAATTATTCGTTCCCAGTCAGTTGCAGAGGAAGGCGAGTTCGTGGCCGCCCTGCTCGAAGGATCTGAAGCTACCGTCAAGGAGTTCCACCGCGATTCCTCCGGCGTATGGCTGCTTCCCCACAATGAGGCCTACGCTCCCATCAACGGCGATGATGCGGAAATCATGGGCAAGGTTGTATCGGTATTCCGTAAGCTTTAAGCACTCACCCGACGCAGATTCTATAACCCCGCAGGGGCCGAGCGTGGCCTCGCGGGGTCTATCTATGTTCACCCTTCGTTGACGCGGCCCGTTTGCTGCTACCCCCATTTTTGCTCCAATTCGGACCCGGACACCAAAAGAGACGAAAATCCCACTTTCGCACTTTTCCTTCTAACCAGGCATTTTAGAGCGTCAGATCTACAATGCAGCTGTGAAAATTTTTGCTTTAGTCCGTTTATTCCCGATTTTTGAGACAATGGACTAAGCAAAACAACATCGCCGGATTTTCATTTCCGCATAAAGTGGCAACTTTTACCCCCACGCCATGACGCGATGTCTCTAGATTCAAGGAGGAATCATGTACGCAGAAGAGCGGCGTCGCCAAATCGCTTCCCTCACCGCCGTTGAAGGCCGCGTTAACGTTACTGAGCTCTCAGAACGCTTCGAAGTTACGGCCGAGACCATTCGCCGCGACCTTGCGGTGCTTGACCGTGAGGGTATCGTCCATCGCGTGCATGGCGGCGCAGTAGCCTCCCAATCCTTCCAGACCGCGGAGCTTACCCTGGATACCCGCCAGCGGTCCGCCTCCGGCGCAAAAGCGGCTATCGCCCGCGCGGCCCTAGATTTTCTCCCCCAGGGCGGCGGCAGCATTTTCTTGGACGCAGGCACCACCATTAACGCGTTCGCGGAGCTCATTGGACAGCAATACCCGCAGGCGCAGTTTAATATTGTCTCCAATAGCCTGCCCATCGCCCTGTCGCTAGCGGGCAATGGCGTGCCTGACGTCCAGCTACTTGGCGGTACGGTCCGCGCGATTACTCAAGCCGTCGTTGGCGATACCGCGCTGCGCACCATAGCTTTAATGCGTGCCGACGTCGCCTTTATCGGCACCAATGCCCTAACCCTGGACCATGGCTTGTCGACGGCCGACTCCCAAGAGGCAGCCATCAAGTCCGCCTTTGTAACCAATGCCCACAAGGTAGTGGTCATGTGTGACTCCAGCAAGCTGGGCAATGACTATTTGGTAAGTTTCGCGTCTGCCGCCGATATTGACGTCGTCATTACGGACGCCGCTGCCCCCGATTCTTTCGTGGAAGCGTTGCGCGAGCGCGAAATTGAGGTCGTGCTCGCCAGCGAATAATCCCCCGATCCTTCGCCTACTTTAGGCGAAGGACTCCATGCGTTCTACCACTGCGGTACGGGCAGCGTCAGGGCTTTCCGCATCCAGTGCCACCTCGGCCAGCTGTTGGCACTGTTCCAAGGTAACTTCTGCCAGCTGCGCGCCGACGCCTGCTACCGCCGTCGACGCTGCGGATAGCGAATTTACGCCCAAACCGGTAAGCACGCAGGCCAACATCGGGTCGGCTGCTGCCTCACCGCACACGCCTACCGCGACGTTATTGGCCTGGCCCACGATGCAGGTGTGCTGAATGAGCCGCAGCACAGCCGGCTGCCACGGGTCGGTCAGGTAGGCCAGCTGTGGCGACAGGCGATCTGCAGCCATAGTGTACTGAGTCAGGTCATTGGTGCCGATGGACACGAAATCAAGGTGCGGCATGATTTTATCCGCCATAAGCGCTGCGGCCGGAACCTCGATCATGGCGCCGGCAGTCAGGCCGCGTTCGCGGCACAGGCTAGCAAACCACTGGGCCTCGGTAGAGGTGGCAACCATAGGAGCCATCACCCAAGTGGATGCTTTGTCATCGCGAGCCTTAGCCGCTTGCGCAATCGCATCCAGCTGGCGGGTCAGCAGAGCCTCATTATCGCGTGCTATACGCAGGCCACGAACACCCAATGCTGGGTTTTCCTCGGAGCTTAGCGTGGCATAAGAGATAGGCTTATCGGATCCAGCATCCAGCGTACGTACGACAACTTTTGATTCAGGAAAGGCATTAAAGACCTTGCCGTAAATCTTTGCCTGCTCGTCAACGCTGGGCTCTTCACTGGCCGAGAGGAACGACAGCTCCGTGCGGTACAGGCCGATACCCTCTGCCTGCGAATCCGAAGCAATACGGGCGGCGTTGCCATCAGCGACGTTGGCAAGCAGCTGCACACGGTGACCGTCCTTGGTTTCAGCCGGGCCGCGCCATTGGGCAACGCGTGCCGCACGCTCGCGGTACTCGGCCACTGCCTTTGTGGAAGCCTCTTCATCGGCCCCAAGGGTGACGGCGCCCACTGCACCATCGACGAATACCAACGTGCCGCTTTCAATATCGCTAAGCGCGGCGCCCACAGCAACGATGCATGGAATATCCAACTGACGGGCGATGATGGCCGTATGGCTGGTAGGTCCACCAAGCTCGGTGACAAGGGCCTTGATGTGCTTGGTATCCAGCGTCGCGGTATCGGCCGGGGCCAAATCGTCCGCGAACAGCACGGCCTCGCCGTCTACGAGCGGCAGGCCCGGCTCGTCCTCGCCGCGCAGCTCTGCGATTACGCGGTCGCGCACGTCCTTCAAGTCAGTGGTGCGCTCTGCCATCACGCCGCCAGCGGCCTCGAACATGGTGACAAACTTATCGGTGGCACCGACAGTGGCAAATTCCGCATCCCGGCCGGTGCGGATATTCTTGCGCACCGCCTTATGCCAACCACGGTCCTTGACCATGCCGGCCGTTGCGGTCAGAACTTCCGCAGCCTGACCTTCCGCGGCAGCAGCTCGCTGCTCTAAGCGGCCAGCGACAGTATCTACGGCCGCAAGGAAGCGGTCGTATTCAGAATCGCTCGCTTGCTCTGGGTCAATGCTTCCCTCGGTAGGCAGAGCCGGGCGAGGGCGGACCCACACGGCTTCGGCGTAGGCGACGCCGGCAACGACACCGGTTCCTTTGATTGTGGACTCAGACGCGTTTTCCATGAGCGTACTTCCTTCGAAGATAGCGGTTTATTAACTTCCAGAACACCACAAATCGGATAGAAAAGCAATGTATACCACAGAAATTCTGTTGACTTTCGGACATAATCGGACAAGAATCAACATTTAAGGGCGGGCCATGCCCGCGAGGTTCTCTCCAACGGCGTTCGGCCCCAATATACAACCTGCGAAAGGGACAACTTGATTCTCACGCTGACCCCCAATCCCAGTATCGACGCCACCCTTGTGCTCAGCGAGCCATTGACCTCCGGTGATGTCCACCGCGCCAGCGAGGTCACACAGGTTGCTGGCGGCAAGGGTGTAAACGTCACCCATGCCGTGCACTTGGCCGGCGAGCAATCCTTGGCTCTTTTCCCGGCCCACGACTCCGATTCTTTCCTAACTCTCATCCACTCGGCCGGGCTGCCTTCCTCTGCGATCCCCATGGACGGCACAATTCGCGTCAATACCACCATCACAGAGCCTGATGGCACTACCACCAAGGTCAACGGTCCAGGCCCTGTGCTTTCCGACGCCGACTCCCACGCCATTACCTCCGAGCTCACCGCCCGCGCCCTTGCCTCCGACTGGGTGGTTCTAGCCGGCTCCCTGCCGCGTGGCGTTAACACCGATTGGTATTGCGATCTCATCTCCGCGGTCCGCGCGGCCGCACCACAGGCACGCATTGCCGTCGATACGTCAGATGCCCCAATGCAGGCCATTGGCGAAAGCCTCAATTCTGCTGCGCCGGATCTCATTAAGCCCAATGGATTAGAGCTCGGCCAGCTCACCGGAACCGACGGCCGCGAACTGGAAGACCAGGCCGCACGCGGCGAGTACTCGGGGGTTGTTCGGGCGGCCCGGGACGTCGTCAAGCAGGGCATCGCAGAAGTACTCGTCACTCTTGGCGGTGCCGGCGCGGTGCTGGTTACCGCGGACGGCGCTTGGGCTGCAACTCCCCCGCCAACAACGGTGAAATCCACCGTAGGCGCCGGTGACGCCGCGCTCGCCGGATACCTCCTCGGCCGCACCGCCGGTAAGTCGCCGGCCGATAGCCTCGCGCAGTCGGTGGCTTACGGAACTGCGGCTGCATCCAAACAAGGCACCCAATTCCCCCGCCCAGAAGAACTCGATATCGCACATACCCCCGTAAACTCGCTAGCCTAAGGAGTGCCTAAACATGGCTTCCGACCTCATCACTACCGACCTAGTCGCGCTCGACGCCGACTTCGGCGACAGCGTTGACTCCGTTATCACCAACCTGGCCACGCTGGTCCATGACACCGGCCGAGCCACCGACATCGCCGGTTTGGCACAGCCCGCCATTGACCGCGAGGCCAAGGCCGGTACCGGCGTCCCTGGCGGAGTCGCCATTCCACATTGCCGCTCCGAGGCCGTGACCGAACCTACCCTCGCATTCGCTCGTCTGAGCCGCGGCGTGGATTTCTCCGGGCCCGACGGCGACGCTCAGCTCGTCTTCCTCATCGCCGCTCCGGCCGGCGGCGGCAAAGCCCACTTGAAGATTTTGTCCAAGTTGGCCCGCGCCCTAGTACGCAAGGACTTCCTCGAGGCACTTCGCAACGCACCCACCAAGGAAGAAATCGTTCGGCTTGTGCTGGACGTAGTAAATGCCGAAAAGCCGAAGAAGAAGCCAGCCGAAGAACCGGCCGCCCAGGGCGCTACTGCCGGCACTGCCGCAACCGGCGCCGGTGCCGGTGCCAGTGCCGCCGGCTCCTCCGCCGCCGCGCCCTCGGCCGCAACCCCTACTAACTCGGAATCTTCGGCCGATGTCACCCGCATCGTGGCCATCACCGCCTGCCCCACCGGCATCGCTCACACCTACATGGCCGCCGACGCGCTGACCCAGACCGCAGCCGAGCGTGACGACGTCTCGCTGACCGTAGAGACCCAAGGCTCGTCAAATAATGAGTCTGTCTCTCAAGCCACCATCGACGCGGCCGATGCAGTTATCTTCGCCACGGACGTCGGCGTGCGCGATCGCGAGCGCTTCTCTGGCAAGCCGGTAATCGAATCCGGCGTCAAGCGCGCCATCAATGAGCCCGGCACCATGCTCGATGAGGCCGTCGCTGCCGCGCACAACCCCCACGCGCACAAAGTCTCCGGCACCGCTACCCGTGCCGATGCGGAAGAAGAAGGCAAGTCTCTCGGTTGGGGCAAGCGCATCCAGCAAGCCATTATGACCGGCGTGTCTTATATGGTCCCGTTCGTCGCGGCCGGTGGTCTGCTGCTCGCCCTCGGCTTTCTTTTCGGTGGTGCCGATATGGCAAATGGTTGGCAAGCACTATCGACGGACTTTTCGCTCGGCAACCTCCCCGGCCATGACGTGACCGTTGACGGCGAACTCATGCACTTCGAGCGCTCCGGGTTCTTGCTCTATCTCGGCGCTGTTCTCTTCGCCGTCGGCCAAGCGGCTATGGGCTTTATTGTCGCCGCGCTGTCGGGCTATATCGCCTACGCGCTCGCCGGCCGTCCGGGCATCGCCCCGGGCTTCGCGGGCGGCGCGATCGCAGTCACCTTGGGCGCTGGGTTCATCGGTGGCCTGGTAACTGGTCTTCTGGCGGGCTTTATCGCCATGTGGATTGGCAATTGGAAAGTGCCGCGCTGGCTGGGCTCGCTCATGCCGGTCGTCATTATCCCGCTGCTTACCTCGCTAATCGTCGGCCTTGCAATGTACCTGCTGCTGGGTGCACCGTTGGCAGCCATCATGGACGGCCTGCAAAATTGGCTATCGTCCATGTCCGGCTCCTCGGCCGTGCTCCTTGGCATCATCCTCGGCTTGATGATGTGCTTCGACTTGGGCGGCCCAGTCAATAAGGCTGCCTACCTCTTCGCGACGGCCGGGCTGTCCACCGGTGACGAATCCTCCATGCAGATCATGGCCGCCGTCATGGCTTCCGGCATGGTCGCACCGATTGCGCTGTCTCTGGCTACGTTTATCCGCAAATCTCTGTTTACCCCGGCCGAGCAGGAGAACGGCAAGTCTGCTTGGCTGCTGGGTCTGTCCTTCGTCTCGGAGGGCGCCATCCCGTTTGCGGCGGCCGATCCGTTCCGCGTCATCCCTTCGATGATGGCCGGCGGCGCGGTGACAGGCGCGATTTCGATGGCCCTGTCGGTCGGTTCCCGTGCCCCGCACGGCGGCGTGTTCGTCTTCTTCGCCATCGACCCGTTCTGGGGCTACCTCGTGGCCATTGCAGCCGGCGTGGTTGTCTCCACTGCGGCGGTGCTGGCGATGAAACAGTTCTGGCCTAACAAGGCCGTCGAAGAAGCCGCCCAGAACGTGGCAGCATAAACCAAACACTCGTACACTGGATTGTAAAAATCCCCGTAAGAAAGGATAATTTCCATGGCTTCCAAGACTGTAAAGGTTGGCTCCTCCGTAGGCCTGCACGCACGTCCCGCATCCATTATCGCGGACGCTGCTGGCGAGTTCGATGAGGATATCTTCCTTAACCTGGTCGGCGACGATGATGAGGATGAGACCGACGCTGCCTCTTCCCTGATGATCATGGCTCTTGGTGCAGAACAGGGCGATGAGGTTACCGTCACCTCCGAAAACGAAGAAGCAGTGGAAAAGATTGCTGCTCTCATCGAGAAGGACCTAGACGCTTCCTAAGTCCTAAAACGGTTCGACTTTAGGCTCCCCACCCTTGCGGTGGGGAGCCTTTCGCTTGCCGACGCCACCTATCCCCACGGTGGCACCCACGTCACCTGCCCACGCACTCGGGCTAGCCGGCCTCGTCGCGGCGGGGCGTTGGGGTCATCATCATTGACGCCGTTGTGATAGGCACAGCATGTCGCAAGGTTCGCAGCGTTGGTCTCGCCGCCATGCTTCCAGGCTTTGAGGTGGTGAATCTGGCACTTGTCGGCAGGATAGTTACAGCTCTCCCACGGGCATACCGGGTTGACCGCAGCCGCCATGAGCCGCTGCTTGTCGTTGGCTACGCGCGAGGTCCGGTAGAGGTTGACCGGACCCTCATGGGGATGGACGAGCGTGACATAGCCGTGGTCGCTCAGTGTCCGCGCGAAAAGCTCGGCTCCGGTGATTCGAGCGCCATTGGTGAGTTGGAGGGTGATTTCCTCGCCGCCTCCATCTACTACGCGGTCGAGCTCGTCAAGAGTGAGAACCACCTGCGTCGTCACCGTTGTGCGCGACGCATCCGCCTTGCCAAAGAAGAGGTCTTTGGCAGATTCCAGCGGCTTATTGGCATCCAATGCAGCGTGCATATCCGCCACATCGGCCGAATCCCCGGTAATGGTCAGTGACCACGGGCCGCCGGAGCGGCGGGTAATTCGTACTCCCTTTTCGGGCTCGCGGCGCGGTCGCAGTTCGCGTACCAAGGCGCGGGCGCGCTTTTCCAAGGCGGTGGCGCTGCCGCGAAAGGCACACAGTTCGGTGCGTAGGGTCCAGGCATCGCGCTGCGTCGGCAAGCGCAGGGCATACTTTTCAATCAGCAGTAGCACGTCGAGGGAATGCCCAGTCTGCCGCGCCGCTCGCTGTTTGGCGGCAAAGCCGCACCGGCCGAAGTAGGTATCGCATAGACGCAGCAGGTCGCGCGCGGCTATATCTGAGGCGCCTCGCGCGATCAGCTCACGATCGCTGAGCCCCTGAACGGCGGCGATAATGTCCATGCCGGCGCCCACAGCGTTTAAGTATGCGTCTAATGCGGTCATGCCGCTGAGTTAAACAGCACCCGCAGGCCTACGCGAGCCGCATATCGGCCCGCTGTGGATAACCCGCGTTGGCCCGTCAACAAAACTGCCCGCCGCGGGCGCGCGACGGGCAGTTATTCACAGGTTGAAAATTAGTACTTGGCGCCGTGTCCCTCGCCGACGGAATCGTAGAGCTTTTTCATAATCGGATAGGCCACGATGATGCCAACCGAGCCCCACGCAATGCCCTCGAGGGAAACCCCGCCCACGGTGAGGGTCAGGTTGCCGATGCCCGCGATCAGCGCCACCGCGGCCGCAGTCAGGTTGACCGGGTTATTGAAATTAACCTTATTATCCATCCAGATGCGCACACCCAGCATGCCGATGAGTCCATACAGCACGATGCAGGCGCCGCCGAGAACGCCGGTAGGGATGGTAAAGATCAGCGCACCAAACTTCGGCACGAAGGCCAAAAGGATAGCGGTAAAGGCTGCTACCCAGTAGGCGGCGGTGGAATACACACGCGTTGCGGCCATCACGCCGATATTTTCGGCGTAGGTCGTGGTACCGGAGCCACCGAAGCCGCCGGCAAGGGTGGACGCGAGGCCATCGGCAATCAGGGCGTCACCGGCCAGGTCATCGAGATCGCGCTTTGTCATCTCGGAGACGGCCTTGACGTGGCCGACGTTTTCCGCGATGAGAACTACCAGCACGGGAAGCGCCACGGCAATGGCGGAGACGTTGAAAGAAGGCGCGTGGAATTCCGGCAGGCCCACCCACGGGGCGGCATCGATGGCCGCCACGGCGTCATCGCCGAGGTTGCCGGTCAGCGCCGCGAAGACCCAGCCGACGACCACTCCGAGCAGGATGGACAGGCGCGAGACCATGCCGCGGCCGGCGACGGTGGCCAGCAGGATAACGAGTAGCGTCACGGCGGCCACGAGCGGCTGGGAGGCGAAGTTCTCGGCCGCATTCGGCGCCAAGTTGAGCCCGATGAGGGCCACAATCGAACCGGTCACCGCCGGCGGCATGACGGCGTCCAGGACGCGGCGGCCGGCGATTTTGACTGCCACACCCACCGCGGCCAAGACGAGGCCGGTGACCAAAATGGATCCCGCTTGCGCGGCGATGCCGTACTGCTGCGAAGCAGATAGCGGTGCGATGAACGCGAAAGAGGAGCCGAGATAGGACGGTAAGCGATTGCGCGTGATAAGCAGGAACAAAATTGTGCCGAGACCGGAAAAGAGCAGCGTCGTATTGACGGGGAATCCGGTCAAGGTGGGAACCAAAAGCGTAGCGCCGAACATGGCCACCACGTGCTGCATTCCGATGCCGATGGTTCGGCCCCAGCTGAGTCGTTCTTCCGGCGCTACGACCGCGCCCGGTGCAATCCTTTTACCGTCTCCGTGGACGGTCCAACCTTTTAAGCTCACGAGCCTTAATTATGGATCACCCGGGCTAGTTTTAGGAAACTTCCTCCACGATGAATTCGGCGAGTTCGCGGGCGGTGGGTGCGGGAAGGCGGACGTCGACAAGCGTGCCATCGGCCGTGTACTCCTCGTGGCGCACCGTGCCCTCGGCGTGGACGCGAGCCACCACATCGCCGCGGGTGAAGGGAACCTGCAGCTTGACGTGGCTATCGCGGGCGTTGAGAAAGAGTTCTACGCGCGCGGTAAGCTCGTCGATTCCCTCGCCCGTTCGCGCGGATACGTAGACGACGTCCTCGTGGTCGAGTACGTGACGCAGCTCGGCGAGCACCAGCGGATCGGCCTGGTCGATTTTATTAATAACGATGATCTCGGGCGGGGCCTGCTCGCCGGTTTCGGACACAATGTCATAGATGACCTGGTTGACCGCCTCAATCTGCTTGAGCGGGAATGGGTCAGAGCCATCGACCACGTGCAGCATAATATCGGCGGCCAGTACCTCTTCCAGGGTGGATTTGAAGGCCTCGACCAGCTGCGTGGGCAGGTGGCGGACAAACCCGACGGTGTCGGTGAAGACGACCTGGCGGCCGTCGGCAAGCGTGGCACGGCGAGTGGTAGGGTCCAACGTGGCAAAGAGTGCGTCCTCCACCAACACGCCGGCGCCGGTCATGGCGTTGATGAGCGAGGACTTTCCAGCATTGGTGTAGCCGGCAATAGCTATCTGCGCGATGGTTGAGCGCTGGCGCTTGGAACGCTTGACCTCACGGGCGGTCTTCATAGCGCGCAGCTCCCTGCGCAACCGAGCCATCTCCGTGCGGATGCGACGGCGATCCGTCTCGATCTTGGTCTCACCGGGACCACGCAGGCCCACGCCGCCGTTGGAGCCGGCGCGGCCGCCCGCCTGGCGCGAAAGATTGCCGCCCCAACCACGGGTATGGGTGTAGAGGTATTCCAGCTGCGCCAAGGATACCTGTGCCTTGCCCTCTTTGGACTTGGCGTGCTGGGCAAAAATGTCAAGGATGAGCATCGTGCGGTCAATGACCTTGGTGTTAAGCGCGCGCTCGAGAGCGGTGAGCTGGCCGGGGTTGAGCTCACCATCGCATACCACGGTATCGGCGCCGGTGGCCTCGACGATATCGCGCAATTCCTTGACCTTGCCAGAGCCAATGAAGGTGCCGGGATCAGGCTTATCACGTTTTTGGTAGATCATCTCTACTACTTCGGCGCCGGCAGTCTCGGTCAGCGCCGCAAGCTCGTCCATGGTGGCTTCGACTTCGGCCACGGTGCCTTCGGTCCACACGCCAACCAAGATGACGCGCTCGAGGCGCAGCTTACGGTACTCCACCTCATAGCCATCGGTGGTGTCTTCGGCGCGGATGGTGGTCTCACGGGTAACGCGGCGGAAGGCGTTGCGCTCTGCCAGGTCAAGGTCACCGGTGGTGGGCGTCGCCTCTGGTGCGGCCGGGGCGTCATTATCGCGGAACGCGCGGGCAAGGAGATCGTCGTTATTGTGCTGGGAAAATTCGGTCATACTACCTTTCATTTTGGCATGTTGCGGCTGAAAGCGGGAATTGCGGATTCTTAGCTGGCTGCGCAAGGAGATACAATGGCGGGCATGAACGTTAAGGACACTGGGGTGAAGCAGAATACCGAAATGCAGGCCATCGGCCTCAATTTCGAACGTTGGCAGGATGCCGTCGAGGCCGCTATCGCTAGCGATCGCTTGGCCGTTACCGGCGAGGTACGCGGTGGTCAGCTGATTCAGTTCACCGATCCATCGGGCGCGCAGCTCAATATCCTCGCGGTGGAACCTTTTGCTACTTTCATTGGCTTCAATGCCGTTACGCAGGGGTTCGCCCACGTGGAGATGGTCAACGATGTCCTCGCCCTGCTGGAGATTATCGATCCTTTCGGCACCACCATCGCCCAGGCCACCGCGAACTTGGCGCAGGGGCCTTTGCTTGCCGACGAACCCTTGCAGCAATGGCAGCAAATCTCCCTCACCGCCATGGGCCTTGATGTCCGCACCTACGAGTCTGCCGCTGCCTATGAGGCGGCCGAGGGCGAGTTCCCGGCGCTCTTTGAGTCCGCGGGAGCGAAGGTTATCTCCTCCGGCTCTGGCGCGGAGGTTCCTACCCCAGCCGCTACCTTTGCGGCCCGCGTCATGGAATCCGAGTGGCGTACCAATGAGCTAACCGGCGAGAAATTCGCCCACCTCGTCATGGATGGCCTTTTCCCCTTTGATCTCTGCCTACCTGCGGGGGGCGACGAGCTACCGGCCAAGGACTCTATCGTGGCCGGCACCGCCCTGCTGACGGCTTCTATTGAAATGCCCAGCGGTGGCTGCGGCGACGGCGCTGGCTGCGGTTGTGGCTCTGGTGGCTGCGGCTGCGGCGGCCACTAAAAACTGACGCAAGGGTCTGGTGGAATAGCTGTGTGGATGCCTTTTCCGGAAAATGCGAGAAACCGGCGGATGCTGGTTCTCGCGCTGATCCTGGTCGGATCAGTGGCGGTTGTGGCAACCCTAAAACTTCCCGGGGTTTTCATCGCGGCACTACTTATCGCGGCGGCACTGCTTATGCTCCACGCACGACCGGATGCCTCGGAGCAGGCGGCGCTGCGCAGCTCTATTCGGCTCTCTGCCGAAGATATTGAGGACGTCTTGGCGGAGTACGAAGACTTCCGGTCCTCCGAGGCGGCCGAGAAGATCGCGGACCGCACGCTCTACCGGCCGGCGCTTTTAGATCTGGATTGCTCCGACCCCACCATCGAAGCCTTCCACTATGAAATTTCGGGCGCCCGACGGTTCCTGCGCCGGTTGAACCTGCGCGTCAACGCGGAAGAGGTCAGCACCAACGAGCTGGAATCCTTGCTGAAGGTGACCGATGGACGGGCTCGCGAGCTCAAGGAAACATGGCTATCGGCCCGCCGCGCCGCTTTTGCGCTCGGGCCGAAGTATGAAAAGAACGAAGTAAAAAATCGCGCCCTGCGCCGCCAAGCCCTCGAAGAGCAAGCATTCGAGAAAGAGGAAGGCGAAGGGCGCAGCGCCTAAGTACTCACCGCGCGCGTCGGGCCCGACGCAGTCTAAAGGGAGGTCTCGCCGGTGGCGACGATGGCGGACGGGCCGGTCAGGCGCGAGCCACCCTCGTAGATGTCCACCGTCACTTCCCCGCCGGGGACGTGTACGTGCACGGTGCCGTGAGGGGTGGTGGTGTGGTCAACGGCGGCGTCGGCAAGCGCGGCGGTCGCGGCCGCCACGGTGCCGGTGCCGCAGGAGCGGGTCTCTCCTACCCCGCGCTCAAAGACGCGCATATGCACGTGGCCATCGCGCAGCGGGGTCACGACCTCAACATTCACGCCGGCGGGGAAGAAAGAATCATCAATGACGGGCTGCTCGAAAGTCTTGGCTGCAAGGCCCTCGGCATCCAGCCCCGGCACCACGGCCGCGAGGTGGGGGTTGCCCATGTCAACGCCTAGACCCGCGTAGCTCTCCCCGGCCATAGACGCGGTAGATACACCCGTTACTTCGGCCGGTCCCATCTCCACGGTGACCTCAGCCGCATGCTCATCACACGAGTGCACCGTCACGCGCTTGGCCCCGGCGCGGGTACCGATGGTGAACTCGTCTTCTTCCGCGAGGCCGCGCGAGCGCAGCCAGTGGGCGAAAACGCGGGTGCCATTGCCGCACATTTCGGCCACGGAACCGTCGGCGTTGCGGTAATCCATGAACCAGTCACTGGACGCGATGCCCTCGGGCAGCGACTCGATTTCCCCGGCCGCGAGCAAGGCCTCGGCGCGCACGACGCGCAGCACACCATCGCCGCCGATACCGGCGCGGCGATCACACAGCGCCACTACGCGCTCGGGGGAAAGCGGCGTGGCGGCCGCGTGGTCCTCGACGATGACAAAGTCGTTCTCAGTTCCATGACCCTTGGCAAATTTCATGCTCCCTACCCTAGCGCGCGCAGCGCCTGGGCGGTCGTATCGCCCGCGGCATCCAGCCACATGATCCGCTTATCGCGGTTGAACCAGGAACGTTGGCGGCGCACGTAGCGCCGTGTCCCGGTAATTGTGCGCTCGACGGCCTCATCCCACGTAAGTTCGCCGCGCTGGGCTTGGAATACCTGCGCATACCCTATGGCGCGCCCGGCCGTGGAATCGGCCACCAAGCCTTGGGATTGGAGGCGCTCGACTTCCTCGATGAGCCCGCGATCAAACATCTGGCGCGTGCGTAGCTCGATGCTCGGATTAAGCCAATCTGCGGTAGTGCGCAGGCCAAGCAAACGGGTGCCCCACCGCGGCGGAGCGTCCTTCGGCGGTTGGCTAGCCTTATAAGGTTTACCGGTCAGTTCGATGACCTCCAAGGCGCGCACTGTGCGACGTGGGTCCTTATCTTCAATGATGGCGGCTGCGGCCGGATCCACCTGCGCTAGCTCCTCGTGCAGGGCATCGGTACCGATTTCTACGCGCCGGGCCTCATACTTGGCGCGGACAGCGGGGTCGGTGGGTGGGAACTGCCAGTCGTCGACAAGCGCTTGGGCATAAAGCATGGAGCCGCCGACCAGGATTGGCGTCTTGCCGCGGGCCATGATGCCTTCCACGTCCGCGATGGCATCGCGCTGGTAGCGGGCCACAGAAGCGGTCTCGGTCACATGCCACACATCGAGCTGGTGGTGCGGGATTCCCTCGCGCTCGGCCGAGGTGAGCTTGGCGGTGCCAATGTCCATACCGCGGTAGAGCTGCATCGAATCGACGTTGACCACCTCGCCGTCTAGTTCATGCGCAAGTGCGAGCCCCAGTGCGGATTTGCCAGACGCGGTAGGTCCAAACACTGCAATTGGGCGCATTAGACCTCCCACCCTGCAACGTAGCGGCCAACACCCAGGGTGGCGTCGGTGGCCAGCAACCGCGCCTTCTTTGGTTGTAGTCCTGCTAACTCCTCCCACAGCGCGGGCTCTACCACACCGCGCTGGGACAGCCACTCGCCTGCCTTGCTTGCCGACGCCCCCATTAGCACCTCCTCGCACCACTCGTGCGCTTCCTGGGCACCGGGAACGAGCGCCAAGGGGGCGCGCTCGGTCAGACCCGCGCTGCCATCTACCACAACGATAGTGAGCGCCGCCGGATCCGGCTGGCCGATGCGCTCCCGGCTAGCGCGGGCATTAAGCTGTGGCACGCTGTGCAGCACGTACCGGGCCATGATCTCCGGAAGAAAGTTGCCGCCGCCTAGGTCCGTGGCCGCGCCCCAGGCCCGTAAGCTACCGGTATGGGCGGTATACCAGCGCTTATCTTGGCTGCCGACGATATCTACTTCCGCTATTCCGGCGGCCGCAGCCTCCACTGCGAGCGTACGGGCAGCGGCAAGTAGTGCGCGGGAGGCGGCGTCATGAGCGGAAAGCTCCACGGCCAACGCCGGTGACGCTGGCATTACCATGAGATTGAACATTATTCCTCCATACTATCTACCCAAGTGGAGGTAATTAAATAGAATCTGGGCACGCGCGGGATATTCGCGGTAATGTATCGAGTGATTTTATTCGGCAGCCGTGACGCGCGGCGATCTATGCATAGGAGGGCTTGTCATGTCTCCCATCCCTACCCCAGGTTCCATGCCCAAGAAGGGCCCTCGCCCCACCGCAAAGCCTGTTCCCGTGCAGGCACCAAGCAAGAATGACCCTGCCAAATGGGGCCGCGTCGACGCGGATGGTTCCGTCTTCGTTTCCGCTCCGGAGGGCGAGCGCAAGATTGGCGAATGGCAGGCCGGCACTCCCGAGGAGGGGCTACAGCACTATGGCGCGCGCTACGACGATCTCTCCACCGAAATTGAATTGCTCGAGGCCCGCCTGCGCGCCAACCCCAGTGAGGCCGCTGGCATCAAGAAGACCGCAGCGCAATTACGCGAAACCCTGCCTACCGCTGCGGTTATCGGTGATATCGCGGCCCTTGACCGCCGCCTTGTTGCCGTCATTGAGCACTCGGTAGAAGCCGGCGAGCAGGCGCAGGCCGATAAGGAGCGTCGCCGCGAGGAAGCTATTGCTGCCAAGGAGAAGCTGGCGGCGGAAACAGAAGAGATCGCCGAAAACTCCACCGAGTGGAAGGCCGCTGGAGACCGCATCCGCGCGATCTTGGAGGAGTGGAAGCAGATTAAGGGCATTGATCGCAAGACCGACGATGCCCTGTGGAAGCGCTACTCCCGCGCCCGCGACTCCTTCAACCGCCGTCGAGGCTCCCACTTTGCCGAGCTGGACCGCGCCCGTGCGGTTGCCCGCAAGAAGAAGGAAGAACTCGTCGAGCGTGCCGAGGCCATCCAGGATTCCACCGAGTGGGGCCCCACCGCCCGCGCCTATCGCGATTTGATGACCGAGTGGAAGGCCGCCGGCCGCGCCCCGCGCGACGTGGACGATAAGCTTTGGGCCCGCTTCCGCGCCGCCCAGGACAAGTTCTTCAATGCCCGCAATGCCGTCAATGACGAGCGAGACCGTGAGTTTGCAGAAAATGCCAAGGCCAAGGACGCCTTGATTGCGGAATACGACGGCCAGATCGACCCGTCCAAGAGCATCGAAGGTGCGAAGGCCAAGCTGCGCGAGCTGCAGGAAAAATGGGAAGAGGTAGGCTTCGTTCCCCGCAAGCAAGTGCGCGAGTACGAGTCCAAGATTGAAGCGCTGGAGCAGCGCGTCACCGAGGCAGAAAAATCCGAGTGGCGCCGCACCGACCCAGAGGCGCAAGCACGCGTGGCGCAGTTCCAAGCTAAGGTCGATGAGTTTAACTCTCAGGCCGAGGCAGCTGAGGCCAAGGGCAATGCGAAAAAGGCCGCTGATCTGCGTGCACAGGCCGAGCAGTGGCAGGCTTTTGCCGACGCCGCCGCTAATGCCGTCAACGATAAGTAGTGCACCTCGTCCACATTGCGCGGCCGCACTCGCCTACCGCTCACGCCCGGCCCAGCGAACCTGCGGACTGCATTCGCAGCTTCGTCTTTTGGGCCAACTTGGCGGCCCAAGAAGCAAGTGGCGATGCCGCGGCATCGACGTCGCCGGGCCGCGTGGTCCAGCGTCTGCAAGGTTCTAGCGAATCACAGACCCATCTTTTTGCCGTAGTGGACGGCGACTCCACCCTTGGTGAGGTTTCTGAGCTAGGACTGCCGCAGATTCCCGCAATAGAACCCAGCCCGGAGCTGGATTACCTCGGGTTCATCCACATTAGCCTGCCGCTTTTAGAAGAGCGCGAGGCAGCAGAGATTGAATGCGTGCTGTGCGATTTGCCCCTCCCTGGCGAACAGCTCGATGAGAAGGGACGCCAAGTAGCCGAGTGGATGGGGGCGAAGGCACTGGAGTTGGCCCGGAAACTCGGCCGCACCGTAGCGCACGTGGGACTATTGCACCCGCCGGGCGCGGACCCAGACTACGACGCTATGGGAAGCATCTACCGCCATCTGGGATTTACGCAAAGGCATGCGGAGCACCAGCTGGTAATGGACATCCCCGAAAGCCCTGTCGCAGCACTGCTCCCGGCAGGGATCACCGCCCGAGTCTGGCCAGATTACGACATCCCTGAGGGCTATCTCGACGAGGTCATGCGGCTGCTTAGCCTAGCGTCCACAGATGCGGAAACTGGTGATCTGACGGTGGAGCCCATCGTGTGGACGCGTGCTCGATTGCGCGAAGCGCACAGCCGCCTGCGTTCTCGTCGCGGGCACACGCTTCTTATCGCACTCACCGCCGAGGACGGGAGCATACTCGCGCTGACTGAGATGGCGCGTCACGAGGACGCGAATCCTGAGGTATGTGAGTGGACCCTGACTGTGACCGATCGCCCCCACCGCCGCCGCGGACTTGCGCAGCTGGCCAAGCTCACAGCGCTGCATGAGGTGGCAAGCTATTGGCCGCGAGTGCGACGCTGCTATTGTTCCGTTGCGGCCAAGGATGCGGCCATGAATGCTATTTACCGCAGCCTAGGCGCCCGGGAACTCTCCCGCTCTTCTGCGTGGGAGTTGCGGCTGCGGGACTAGTGGCGGTAGGCCTACTGCTCGCCGCGCTGGGCGCGGTGGCGTTCGGCGGCTTGCTTGCGGCGATTGTCCTCCAGTGGCTCCTGCTGCGGTGCCGCATCAATCCTAGATTGGAATTCGCCCACCTCATCGAGCTGTCCGGCGGTGGCGCGCACGCGAGCTTCGGCGGCCTTCTGCTCTGGGCTGCGGCGCAGCGCCACCATGCTATAGGCCAGAAATGCTAGGAAAGTAGCCAGCATTCCCACCCACATTCCCAGCGACGCCCCGTCGGCGGTAGAACCACGGAGCCAAAAGCCCCATAGGTTGGCAAAAAAGGACACCGTCACCAGCATCCATGCAACCAGCCCAGGCGTGGCACGGCGGGTGAACAGTGTCACCGGAGTAAGAATGCCCAACCCAATGAGCGCGAGCCACGCAGAGACGGTTTCCACGATGGAAATCCTGACACCACTTGACGTGGTGCCGAACGTCAATGCCTCCCAGCCGTGGGCTGGACCGGCGTAGGGCAAAATCAGGTAGAGGAGATAGGCCACCACTGCAATGCACAGCGTGACTTTGTGACCGCCGAGGTCCATTGTTTGTGCTGCTCTACGCTCAGCGTTAGCTGCATTATGGGCTACGGTGGTCGAATGTTCCTCAGTCATGGCTCCCTAGCCTACTCCCCTGCTAGCAACCGCAGGAATCGCCAGATTCGGCCGCTGCGGGCTTGCCAATCGACGGCAATCCCAGACCGACGCCGATGGGTGTGGTGGTAGGCGTTTCGCCGGCAGCAGACATGTCCCCGGCCTTAGTACGGGTGTGGGAGGTAACGGCGGCGTCGGCAAGCAAGAAGAAGGAGCCCGCACCGGTGACCTGGGTATGCACCACATCGCCAGGGCGAATCTCCGCCGAAATATCCGTGCCATCCGAATCAACCGGGGTGAAATGCACTAGGCGGCCATCGCGCGCACGGCCGGTCATGCGGTGGGTTTCATCGTTTTTGCGGCCGCCTTCGGCCTGCACCAAAAGCTCCACATCCGTGCCGATGAGCTTCTTGTTTTCCTCGGCCTGGATGCTATCTTGCAGGGCAACGAGACGCTCGAAACGATCCTGGACGACTTCTTTGGGAATCTGATCCTCCATTTCCGCAGCCGGGGTTCCCGGACGCGGCGAATACTGGAAGGTAAAGGCCGAGGCAAAGCGAGCGCGGCGCACAAGCTCCATGGTGTCTTGGAAGTCTTCCTCGGTCTCGCCTGGGAAGCCCACGATGATATCGGTCGTGATTGCGGCGTGCGGAATTTTCTCCCGTACCTCGTCCAAAATCCGCAGGAACTTCTTAGTACGGTAGGAACGACGCATGTCCTTAAGGATCTTGTCGGAGCCAGATTGCAGCGGCATATGCAACTGCGGGCACACAGCTGGGGTCTCGGCCATGGCATCGATGACGTCGGAAGTAAACTCCGCCGGGTGCGGAGAGGTAAAGCGCAGGCGTTCAAGGCCTTCGATCTTGCCGACCTCGCGCAGCAGCTTAGAAAAGGCGAAACGGTCGCGTGGCATATCGGGATCGGCGAAATTGACGCCATAAGCATTGACGTTTTGTCCCAGCAGGGTGACCTCGGATACGCCCTGGTCTACTAGGGCTTTGACCTCGGCCAGGATATCGCCGGGCCGACGGTCCTCTTCCTTGCCGCGCAAGGAAGGAACAATGCAGAAGGTGCAGGTGTTATTGCAGCCTACAGAAACAGAAACCCAGCCGGCATAGGCAGACTCACGCTTGGCTGGCAAGACCGACGGAAAAGCCTCGAGGGAATCAACGATTTCCACCTGGGCTTCATCGTTGTGTCGGGCGCGCTCCAACAGCGTCGGCAGGGCCGCCATATTGTGAGTGCCAAAGACAGCATCAACCCACGGGGCATTATCTAGGACGGTGTCCTTGTCTTTCTGCGCCAAGCAACCACCCACGGCAATTTGCATGCCGGGATGATTTTCCTTTGTCTTCTTCAAGGCACCCAAGGTGCCGTAGAGCCGCTTATCGGCGTTTTCGCGCACGGCGCAGGTATTAAAGACGATGAGATCTGGCTCCACGCCTTCGCCGGCGGCCGCGTAGCCGGCCTCCTCCAAGAGGCCAGAGATGCGCTCTGAATCGTGCACATTCATCTGGCAGCCGAAAGTTCGGACTTCATAAGTACGGTTATCTGCGATTGTCTGCTCCACGTCGGCATAGTTTAGCCATGAAGCTAGGCATCTCATAACTGTCGGACTTGGTCACTCAGGCGCTACCCTACCTTGGCCGTATCAGTCCTCTGCGCGCAGTTCCGCGCACCGCGCGTCAAGCGCTGCGATTGCGATCTGCAATGACATTCCTTCATTGAAGCCGCGGCGTGCCAGCACACCCACGATGCGGCGTAGGGCCTTGTCGCGCTCCTTGCGATCCGGCGGGACGGTCTTAATGGAGCGAGCCTTCTTTTCCGCAAGGGCCTGTGCCATGGCCTGTTCATCGGCAGGGTCAATTTGCTCGAGGGCCTCAGCACGGTCGGCCTCGCTTACGCCCTTTTCCCGCAATTCCCTGTTGAGAACCGAGCTGGACTTGCCGCGCCGCTTATGCCGTTGGCGCACCCACTCGTGTGCAAAAGCGGCGTCATTCACCAGCCCTGCGTGGGCTAAATCATCTAGCACGTCCTCAACGACATCTGGCTCAAACTCGGCCTTTACTAGACGATCATAGAGCTCTTTCCGGGACCTAGAACGCTGATCCAAAAGGCCCAGCGCCCGAGCGCGGACCTTGGCCTTAGCTTCCTCTGCCTCTCGATCAAAAAGCCCACCCCCAGCTGCTCCATTCTCATATGCCTCGAGGGCCTGGCGGAGTTGGGCGAGCTTTTCGGGGGCGGGCTGATTCATGATGCAGATTCAAATGGTAGGCGGGGTGTGTGGATACGGGTTAGACCATCCTAGTCGTCGTCAAAATCGACGTTTGGAACGAGATCGACGGACTCATCGGTCAATGGGTCATCGGCACCAGGAACGTCCATCGCGGCGCCCTCTTCGCCTTCGGCCGCGGCCTCGCCGATACCGAGCTTCTGGAAAATCTTCTGCTCGATTTCATTGGCTAGATCCGGGTTATCCTTCAGGAAATTACGCGCCTTCTCCTTACCCTGGCCCAGCTGGTCGCCTTCGTAGGTAAACCAGGAGCCGGACTTGCGGATGAAGCCGTTTTCGACGCCAAGGTCGATGATGGACGACTCGCGAGAGATGCCTTCGCCATACATGATGTCGAACTCGGCAATCTTAAATGGCGGTGAGACCTTGTTTTTTACTACCTTGAGCTTGGTGCGGTTACCGATGGCATCCTGGCCATCTTTTAAGGTTTGGATGCGGCGGATATCGCAGCGCACGGAAGAGTAGAACTTGAGCGCCTTGCCACCGGTGGTGGTCTCTGGCGAGCCGAACATCACGCCAATCTTTTCGCGCAGCTGGTTAATGAAGATAGCGGTGGTACCGGAGTTGTACAGGGCACCGGTCATCTTGCGCAGCGCCTGCGACATCAGGCGGGCTTGGAGGCCGACGTGACTATCACCCATCTCACCTTCAATTTCCGCCTTCGGGGTAAGGGCAGCCACAGAGTCAACGACAATGATGTCAATTGCGCCAGAGCGTACCAGCATATCGGCGATCTCCAAGGCCTGTTCGCCGGTATCTGGCTGGGAAACCAAAAGGTTATCGGTATCCACGCCAAGCAGGCGAGCATACTGCGGGTCGAGCGCGTGCTCGGCGTCAATAAACGCGGCAATGCCGCCGTCCTTTTGTGCAGATGCAATGGCGTGCAGCGCAACAGTGGTCTTACCAGAAGACTCCGGGCCATAGATTTCTACGATGCGCCCGCGCGGGAAACCACCAATACCCAGAGCAACATCGATTGCGGTATTACCGGAAGAAATGGCCTTAATCGGTGGACGGTTGTCATCACCCAGGCGCATCACAGCGCCTTTGCCGTAATCCTTCTCAATCATGGCCATTGCGGCATCGAGGGCCTTTTGGCGGTCATCTCCCTTAGAGGCGGCAGAAGAAGACTTCTTTTTGGTTGCCATTAACTTTCATCCTTATCTTTAACGACGATGTACTAACGCATTATTAGACTGCCGTGGAACTCAAACGGTTCCCTCCGTCAACGCCATCCCACTGTAGACGACTGCATCGACACCTCCGCCATATTACATACATCTGTTCGAATTTTGAAAGTGAACACGCCAGTCCGCCAAATTCAACGACGCTATAAAGTTGGGTAATCGACTCCCAACCTGCGCTCCTTCGGTACATCAAAGTCATCGCACAGGCTCAGCCAGACGCGACGCGGATCGACGCCGCGTTCGATAAGCTCATCGGGCGTTGCCCCGAGGTCGGGCAAGACATGGGAGTGGCTAATCCACTTTCCCTTAGACTCGCCAAATTCGTCCACAATGAGCTGGTGATACTCGGTCAATCGCATGCGCGCCATCCTACTCAGCACCAAAGCACGGGCGCCAGCGGACCAGAAAGCGTCGATTGGGAGCCCACCGCAATGGCCCTACCTCACAATTATCAGCCTCGAATGAACACCGTTCAAAACCCTCAATTGTCTGCAGTTTTCGTGCAATGCTAACCTCTTGAACATGAAAAAGAACTCTCTGGCAACCACCATTGCCTATGTTGCTGTGTTTACCGCTCTCGTCATCGTCCTTGCCTTCGTGTCCATCCCCATCGGTTCAGCCGGCGTGCCCATCGTGTTGCAAAACGCAGCGCTGATCCTCGCCGGCCTTATTTTGGGTAGCAAGCGCGGCGGTTACGTGGGATTCCTCTTTTTGTTCCTGGGCCTTGCCCTCCCAGTTTTAGCAGGTGGCGGTACCACACTGCGTGCCTTGGCAGGCCCAACCGCGGGCTACATCATCGGCTATGTTCTCTCGCCAGCGGTTGCAGGTGCAATTGCCTACCGCTCCCCTAAAAACAAGGGTGGCATGGCGGTCATACTTGCCATTGCTGCCATTGTCGGCCTCGCCGTCCAATACATCTGCGGCGCCTTTGGTCTCATGATCCGCTCTGGCTTGGAAATTGGCCCAGCCTTCGCAGCCCAATTGCCCTTCATCCCCGTCGATGCCGGAAAGCTTGTCGTTGCCGTCATCATCGCTCTCGGTGTTCACACGGCCTTCCCCGATCTAATGGGACGAAAGGCCGCCTAGTGCCCACGATCGAATTTACCTCGGTCTCGGTGGCTTTTGATGACACCGTGGTGCTCGAGGACATCAACCTCACCCTCACCGAACAACGCATTGGCATCATCGGCCAGAATGGTGGCGGGAAATCCACCTTGACCAGGCTCATTAATGGGTTGGGCGAGCCTAGTGAAGGTACGGTGACGGTAGACCAGATGGACGTCGCCAAGCAGGGCAAAAAGGTGCGCGAAAAGGTGGGGTTTGTCTTTTCGGATGCCGAAAACCAGATTGTCATGCCCAATGTGCGCGATGACGTCGCCTTTTCGCTCCGCCGCTTTAAGCTGCCGAAACACGAGCGCCTCGCCCGCGTGGATGCTGCCCTCGAGCGCTTCGGACTCGCCGAATTTGCTGAGCGCTCACCGCATACGCTCTCCGGCGGACAAAAGCAGCTCCTCGCGCTGGCAGCGGTCATGGTCATCGACCCGATTCTCATCATCGCTGATGAGCCCACTACCCTGCTGGATCTGCGCAACCGCGATCGAATCAAAAGAGAATTCGCGCGATTAGAACAGCAACTAATTGTGGTGACGCACGATCTGGACTTTCTGCGCGATTTTGATCGGATCATTTGCATCGATGACCACCGCATCGCCGCGGATGGCCGGCCGGCGGAGGTCATAGATTTTTACCAAGACCTCATGGCCCAGCGGCCACTGTAGGGAGAATTCTCATGCAACGACGCACGAATCTCCCACTTTCCGTCTATGTTGATGGCACCGGTTTTGTTCATCGCATCAAACCTAGTTGGAAGATCGCATTCCTCTTAGTCTTTATCCTGGTCACCAGCATCTTTTTCAAGTCCATTCCGTGGGCAGCAGGCGGCGTCATTTTCGTCGTCTTTCTCTATGCTTGCGCTCAGATTCCGCTGGGCATTGCGTGGAGTCAAATCTGGCCGCCTCTCTTTTTCCTAGTCCCCTTGGCAGGCTTTCAATGGTGGGCAAAGGACTTCGACTATGCGGCGGTGATGTTCCTCAATGTCTTCGCCGCTATGATGGCTGCCTTCTTGCTCACGCTGACCTCCACGGTAGATGAAATCATGGAGTCACTGGAAGAGTCGCTGCAGCCCTTAAAGCGACTAGGAATACCGGTAGAAAACATCAGCTTGGCTATGTCACTGACTATTCGGCTCATCCCGCTGATGTTTGAAACCGTCTATGAAGTCCTCGATGCCCGCAAAGCGCGCGGTGCCGGGATGTCCCCGCTGGCGTTTGGCACCCCCGTTATTATTCGCTCCATCCGGCGAGCGCGCGCGATGGGGGAAGCGTTGCAGGCCCGCGGCGTCGGCGACTAGCAGCATAAGTTATCGCCTCCCTTGCACCACCACATGATGGCCAAGAGAGGCGATAACGTTTTAAAAGACAGCGAGGGTTTTACTCCCCACGCAACTCACGCAGACGGGCCTGTACAGCATCGTTGTTGGCACTGCCTGGCTGGGCAGCGCTGTCGGCAGCAGAGCCAGAAGCTTTATTGCCCTCAATGGCCTGAGCCTTATTGCCTTCCACGGACTTAGAAGAGTTCATTTCACTGCGGATCTGCTCCAAGCGGGAATGACCGGCCATCTGTATGCCCGCCTGCTGAACCTCGGCCATGCGGTTTTCCACAGAGTTCTCAGCAAGCTCAGCCTGGCCTAGCGCCTTGGAGTAACGGCGCTCAATCTTATCGCGCACAGCATCCAGAGACGGCGTATTGCCATTGGCAGTCAGCTCGTTCATGGAGTTCAAAGACTCAGAGACCTTTTCCTGCATCTTTGCCTGCTCCAGCTGGGAAAGCAGCTTGGAGCGCTCATTGACCTTTTCGCGCAGCGCGGCGTTATTACGCTGAACCGCTTTCTTGGCCTTTTCTGCCTGCTGCAGCGCCTGGTCGTGCAGCTTCTTGGTATCCTCCACGGACTCCTCAGCCGTAACCAGCTGGGCGGCGAAGGCCTCTGCTGCGTTCTCGTACTCCACGGCCTTATTCTCATCGCCCTTGGCACGGGCCTGATCAGCCAATTCCAGAGCCTGGCGAGCATTGCCCTGCAGTTTTTCTACCTCTGCCAAACGGCGGTTAAGCTGCATTTCCAGCTGCCGCTGGTTACCAATCACGGCGGCCGCCTGCTGAGACAGCTCCTGATGCTGACGCTGAGCATCCTCAATAGCCTGCTCGATCTGCACTTTCGGATCGGCGTTTTCCTCGATCTTATTATCGAAGAGTGCCATCAGGTACTTCCAGCCCTTAACAAATGGGTTCGCCATGGTGTGCTTCACACCTTTCTAGGTTAAAAATGTGCTTAATGTTCTGCTGTTTATACTAGCGAAGCGCTGTTTCCACCGCTTGCACTCCCCGCGGTCGCGGGCGCTTGCCGACGCCCCCTTTAACCACCACAACCGACCCTCCTCGCGAGAGAATAGGCCGGCTGTTGACGTATACCGCTGTGGGCTAAAGCTCTGATGCGGCAGGTGCCGTATGGGCTAGCTCCTCATCCATGGAGGGCAGGGCCATGTAACCGGCTGCTTCAATCAATACGTCAGAGACCGAGCAATCCAGCGCGTGGCACACAGACGCAAGGAGCTCAGAGGAGACCTCCTTGCGACCGCGTTCGAGCTCTGAAAGGTAACCCGGCGATACGCGGGCCACTCCGGCCAATTCGCGTAGGGTCACTCCTTTGTCCGCGCGGAAGGCGCGCAGCGTCAACCCAAGAGCCTCACGCAAAAGCGGCTCAGGGGTACGAGCAGTGGCGGGCGCCGCTGGTGCAGTAGCGCTGTTTACCGAGTGTTCGAGGACTGCAGTAGAAGTGTTCATCACTATGGTCAACGCTCCTTGTCTCGCTATTGTTCCCGCAGTGCCGGATTTTCTTCCACAGTTGCGCGCAATAGACGCAAGGCGGCTGCGACCGTGGCCTCTCTAATTTCGTTGCGCTCCTTGCCCAATCCGGATAGCAGCTGGGAGAAAGCGACTCTGTCAGGAGAATAGATGCCGATATATACGGTGCCCGCCGGCTTGCCTTCTTGTAGGTCTGGTCCTGCCACTCCGGTAAGGCCTATCCCCCAGTCCGCAGCGGTTTCTGCCACTGCCGCGCGGGCCATTGCAAGGGCGGTCTCCCCAGAAACCACTCCGGCTGCTTCGATATCGGCTACCGGTTGGTGCAAAAAGTGGGATTTCACCTCGGTGGCATATGTTATAAGCCCTCCGCGCAATACAGCCGAGGCTCCAGGGACAGAAGCCACCGTGGCGCTGGCCAACCCAGCAGTAAGTGACTCGCAAAAGGACAAAGTCTCGCCGCGCTCGGTGAGCTCGGATACGAGGCGGGCCGCCATGGTGCTCATGAACTACCTAGCTATTCTGCTTCTTGCCGTCGATGAGGTACTGCACGCCGGTAACTACGGTCACCACTGCGGCCAAGAGCATCACTAGGAAGGTAGGAACGTTCATCCACTCTGGCAACGGCCACAGATACAGCCCGACTGCCAAGGATTGCAATACAGTCTTCAGTTTGCCGCCCTTCGAAGCAGGTACCACCTTGCCGCGGCGCAACAACACCATACGCCAGATGGTGATACCAAACTCACGGATGAGAATGACCACAGTAATCCACACTGGTAGTACCCCAATGATGTTGAGGCATACCAGTGCGGTAGTCATAAGCGCTTTATCTGCGATGGGATCAGCAATCTTGCCAAAATTGGTGATAAGGCCACGGGCACGTGCGATGTCCCCGTCGAGCTTATCTGTGAGCATTAAGGCGGCGAATAGGCCAAAAGCCCACCATTCATGGCCGGCAATAACTAGCCATGCGAAAACCGGAATGAAAAGAATGCGCAGGCTGGTGAGAAGATTTGGCAGGTTCCAATTGGATACCTGTGGATTCACATCCGAGGATTGCGCTGACTGTGTTCCGGGTTGATTCACGTTATACATACTACCTGTTAGCACCAAGCACCTGCGCTTGGATGCCCCTGCATTTTAAAATGCGAAGCATGAAGTATTTTGCTGTTAGCTACGACTACAACCCCAATAATCCTGAGATTGCTAAGGCTCGCCCCGCGCACCGCGAGTTTACCGCGCAACTTTTTGAGGAGGGCACCATCATTGCCACAGGCCCCTTGACGGATTCCAAGGGCGGCGCACTCATCATCGTGGGGCTTGCCGACGGCGCCGTGGTCGCCGACGCCATCGCCCTCATGGACAACGACCCCTTCTACCAGGCGGGCTGCATCACCGGCCGCAGCTTCCGCGAGTGGAATCCCGTAAACGCCCGCTTCTAGTGTGGTAGCTCTTCCTTGGGCAGGTCTTTGGCCTTGCCCAAGAATTCGCCCCTCTTGTTCCGGACGATCTTATTGCCTTCCTCGTCCCAGTCGAAGTGATTGTGCGATACCGGCACTCCGCCTTGGTTCTCATCGCGTTTGTTCTTAATAATCGAGGCGATAACCGTAATAACCAAGACACCCACAATCACGATAAGTGAGGTGATGGTGGAAAATTCTGGGATCGACTCCACGTTCTCGCCGCCGTTTACAAACGGCAAGTTATTCTCATGCAGCGCATGGAACATGAGCTTTACACCGATGAAGCCCAAGATGATGCCCAAACCATAGGGCAGGTACACCAAACGATCCAGTAGGCCATCCAGCAGGAAGTACATCTGGCGCAATCCCATGAGGGAGAAAGCATTCGTGGTAAAGACCAAGAACGCTTCTGAGGTAATGCCGTAAATGGCTGGGATGGAGTCGAAGGCAAACATCACGTCGATAAGGCCAATGGACACCAACGCAATAAATAGCGGGGTGAACGCAAATTTCCGCTTGCCCGAGGAATCTTCCACGCGGTGCGTGAGCTTATCGCCGTGGTAGCGCGGGGTGACGTGGACTACCTTGCGGATCAGCTTGATGATGGCCATGTCATTGGGATCGGTTTCGGGGGCATCCCGAATCTCATCGACGATGAGCTTGATCGCTGTGTAGATGAGAAATATCGCGAACAGGTAGAAGATATCGGACCATGCCGCGATGACCGCAGCACCCAAAAGGATAAACACCAGGCGGCATGCCAAGGCAATAACGATACCGATGAGCAATACTTTTTGCTGGTACTTACGCGGGATCTTGAAGGCACCCATGATAAGCGCGAAAACAAAGAGGTTATCTACGGATAGCGCTTTCTCTGTCACGTAACCCGTGAGGTATTGGATGCCGTGCTCGTGGTCCCATATGGCCCACACGCCGGCACCAAAAAGTAAAGCGAGGCCGACATAGAATAGGGTCCAGAACCCGGATTCCTTCAGCGTCGGCTCGTGCGGGGTGCGTACGTGGGAGTAGAAATCAAAAACAAAGAATCCAAGAATGACGACGATGGAAATCGCCCAGATCCACAATGGCACATGCATTGGTACATCCCTCCGGTCGAAGATACAACAAAGTGACCGGAGGTCTCCCCCGCCCGGCTAGATAGCTGCAGCCGGGCCGGCACGACCGGGAGCGAAAAGCTTCCGTGCTGACGATCAATGCCGAAGGATGGGGTACTCCCCTCCAGGACCCGTCCAACTCTACACGATCTTAGAAGGCGCCTGTCGAAGGGTTATACGTTGCCTGGACGGTACGGGTGTCCTCGGCATCGCCCTGCGGGGAAGAATCGGGGCGTGGAGAAGAGTCGGCATCGGAAGTAGCGGCGGCATCATCCTGCTCCTGCTGTTGCATCTCCTCCTGAATTTCCTTCGGCGCCTCGGCAGGATCAGCGCCCTTGATCATCCAGATGATGGTATCCAGCTCTTCTGGCTTTACCAGTACCTCACGGGCCTTGGAGCCTTCTGATGGACCGACGACGCCTCGGGATTCCATGAGGTCCATGAGGCGACCGGCCTTGGCAAAGCCGATACGGAGCTTGCGCTGCAGCATCGAGGTCGAGCCCAACTGGGCGGTGACCACCAGCTCCACGGCTTCGAGGAGATCGTCCATGTCCTTGCCAATCTCCTCATCGATTTCCTGCTTGGCCTCGGATTGCTTCTCTTCAGTCACGCCCTCGGTGTAGTTCGGCGCGGCCTGCGACTTGGCGGCATCGACAACCGCCATGACTTCATCATCCGAGACGAATGCGCCCTGCATACGCACAGGACGCTTGCCCTGCGGAATGAAGAGGCCATCGCCCATACCAATGAGCTTTTCCGCGCCACCCTGGTCCAAGATAACGCGAGAGTCCGTCAGTGAGGACGTCGCGAAGGCCAAGCGTGAAGGCACATTGGTCTTAATCAGACCGGTCACCACGTCAACGGACGGGCGCTGGGTTGCCAGCACCAAGTGAATTCCGGCGGCACGCGCCTTCTGGGTGATGCGGACGATGGAGTCCTCAATCTCCTTTGGCGCAGTCATCATCAGGTCCGCCAACTCGTCAACGACACAGACGATGTACGGGTACGGGCGTACCTCGCGCTCGGAGCCTGCCGGTGCCTGGTATTCGCCGGAGACCACCTTGCGGTTATAGTCCTCAATCTTGCGCACGCGAGCAGCCTTCATATCCATGTAGCGCTGCTCCATCTCCTCCACCAGCCACTGCAGGGCTGCTGCGGCCTTCTTCGGCTGGGTAATGATGGGCGTGATCAAGTGCGGAATGCCCTCGTACGGGGTAAGTTCCACCATCTTCGGGTCCACCAGGATGAGGCGAACCTGCTCAGGGGTAGCTCGGGTTAGCAGCGAGACCAACATGGAGTTGACGAAAGCGGACTTACCGGAACCGGTAGCACCGGCGACCAGCAAGTGCGGCATCTTTTGTACCGAGAACGAGGTGTATTCGCCTTCGATGTCCTTGCCCAAACCGATGAGCATGGGATCCGGTGAGCTGGTCATGCTCGGCGCATCAAGCACCTCGCGCAGGTGCACCATCTCGCGGTCCGGGTTCGGGACCTCAATGCCGACGGCCGACTTGCCGGGGATGGGCGTAAGCAAACGTAGATTATCCGTGGCCACGGCGTAGGCCAGATTGGACTGCAGGTTCGTAATCTTCGATACCTTGACGCCCGGTCCCAGCTCGATTTCATAACGGGTAACTGTTGGGCCACGGCTAAAGCCGGTTACTTGGGCATCGACCTTAAACTCTTCGAAGACATCGGTGATGGCCTCAATGATGCGGTCATTAATCTCCGTGCGCTCCTTTGCTGGAGTACCCGGGGTCAGCAGGTCCGTGGTGGGAACCGCGTAATTCTCATTGCCAAACTGCGCGGACGGCGCAGGAGCTGCAGAAGTACCCGTTTCCCCTGCGGCCTCGGCCGCAGGCTCGGTGGAGTCCACCTGTGCACCGGTCGTAGCGTCACGTCCGGAGCGCTCGCGGAAGAGTTGGCGGGCCTTCTCGTGCGCGGACGATACTGCATCAGCGCCTCCTTCCACCACAGATCCAGCAGCGCCTGCAGCTGCACCGCCTGCTGCAGCGCCAGCGGCACCGGCAGCACCCGTAGCAGCAGTCTTTGCTGCGCCACTGGCAGCTCCCGCAGCACCCGCGGCGCCCGCAGCCGCACCAGCGGCCGAGCCAATGGCGGTACCGGCGGCGGTGCCAGCATCAGCACCCGCTGACGTAGCCGAGCGAGTGGAAGGAGAAGTGGGACGTTGACGAATAGTGCCCAACACTCGGGTCGGTTCCGGGTCCCCGGAAGCCGGTTGTTGCGGCGACGACGCAGCGGCGTCGTCTACCACCGGGATCTCATCGGTATCGCCGATGTCACGAGAGACCGGCTTCTCAGCCGCGTTAGACACGGACTGGAACCCGCCTCGGGTTGGTGCACTAAAGGCGCGGGTGGCATGTTCCTCCTCTGCTGCAGCAGGGGAATCCACCGGATAAGAAGAACCACGCGGGGCGGGGTCTTCAGTGGGGCGTCGGAAAGCGCGCAGGCTTCCACCACGCTCAGAGGAACGACGCTTGGCCACAGGTCGTGCTGGGCGCTCGCTGCGCTCGCGTCCTTCCGCGATGTCATCAATATCGCCAGTCACGTGGCCGTAGAGGTCATCGCCCTCTTCGTCGTAATAATCTTCGTCCGCGCCGCCAAAGCGGGAGAAGGCCACAGCAATGGCATCAGCCACCAACTCATAGGCCTCGCGGATAGTAATGCCGGTGACCAATAGGGCGCCGTAGATAATGACGAGAAAAAGCAACGGCACAGCGACGAAAGAGGTGAAGGCCGTCTCCAGAAGGCCGCCGATGGCGTAGCCGATAACACCGCCGGCACCACCGGCGCTGTCCGGGATAAAGCCGAGCTCAGGGGTACCAGCAAAGATATGGATCAAGCTGAGCATGGCAAGGACGATAATGCTAATACCGCCCACAATGCGCGGCTTAAAGTGTCCCGCTGGACCAGAGATGTCCATCATCAAGGCAATGGCCAAGACCACTAGTGCAACCGGCAGCACCCAGGCGCCTGCACCAATGACATAGCGAACGATATTGCCCACCCAAGCGCCTACCTGGCCGGCAACGCCAAACCAGACGGTAGCCGCAAGCACGATGGCAATGCCGATCAAAACGAGTGCCACCGCATCAGGATTTTTCACCTGAATACCGCGTGATTCTTCCTCGCTTACTTCCCTGGTAGAAAGCTCTTCTTCCGCAGCTACATCGCGCGCCCGAGTAACCTTGTTTTTCTTCTTTTTCTCCCCGCGTGCAGAAATTTCTCCCGGCTCCCTCGTCGTCTCGTACTCCTCGGTGTCATATATGTCTTCGCTGGGCTTGAGCCCGGCCACGCCATGGCTTACGCCCCGCGCCATATTTCCCATGCCGCGGGCCGTGGCACCAAAAGCAACACCCAAGCCCTTGCCGACGGCCCGGAACGCACTGCCCGTACGCTCCTGCGAGGTCGCCGCCGCGCGCCGATGCGAAGACGTCATAGCCAGGTTTTCCGGCATGCCAGCACCGGACCTGCTGCGGCCCGACGGCCGTGAACGATTCGACTTTCGGCGCGTTCCGCGCGAAGAGGCATTTTTGACAGACATGCCTCTACTTTAACCGGGCCACCCCATAAATAACATTAGCCACACGCGTTTCTTTAACTCCTAGACCTCAATCTATCGGCATACGCCTCAGTCACAGCCCACAGTTAAGGATAAACACGTAAATCAAGTTTAGATAATTGACTTTACGATGCCTGCGGCATCCCCTTCGACCTTAACTTCAGCAGCATCACGCCCGAAGGACCAGAGGATGAGCTCGCCTACCTCGCCTGAAACGCGGACGACGGCATCACCCTTATCCGCCACGCCATGCGAATCGGCGGCCACGATTCGCGGCAAACCTTCCGGCTGCAGAATAACCGGACGTTCAGATTTGCGCAGAGCCAGCTTAGCCAAGGGCTTTAGGTAGCTATGCATCTGCTGCTTGATGCGTGCCGAAAAGTCGCGTGGGGCCATGCCGTTAGCCCGGCGAATATCTTCGTGGTGAACAAAGTGCTCCACAAAGTTTTGCTGTGCATCCACGAACCGGACGGGGTTATAGGAAGCAGGTCCCCTCCCCCAGTCATCAACCAACTCAGCAAAGTCGCGCTCGGCCACCTTGCGTGATTCCTTTTCCAGACGGCCAGACAGTGCTTTAACGAAGATACCGGCGGCCGCATCGGGGCGATTTTCCCGCACCCACAGATGCACCGCTAAGTCGCGGGTTGTCCAGCCCTCACATAAGGTGGGGGCATCGGGACCAAGCTTATGAAATAGCGCTACCATCTTGGCGCGCTCAGCAGAAGAAAACGACATAAGCCCCAGCATACCGAGCTAACTGGCATGCTGGGGCTTGCTTTTACTTAGCGCAAGGACCCCGTGTTATTTACAGGGACTCACGAGAAGCGTCAACGTCTTCTTCATCGGTAATCAAAGGACCGGAATTAGTCGGCACGATGGTCGGGAGAATAACCGGCTCGCGCTTGTACTTAGAATCCATAAGCTTGGATACCTTGCGGCGAAGCTTCTGCACCATGCGGTAGGTATCGTTCTCACCCTCCGCGGCGAGATCGTTCATGGTGTTTTCCACCATCTCCGCAACCTCCGGCACAATGCCGCGGTCATCATCGGAGAAGCCTGTGGTAGATACAGTTGGGTGCTCCAGCAGGCGCGAGGTGCGGTTATCAATCACGCAGGTGATAGAAACCACGCCGCCGGCACCCAGGTTGGTGCGATCAGCCAAGGTATCGGCATCCACATCGCCCATGGATACGCCGTCGACGTATAGGTTGCCTACCTGCATCTGACCTACGACCTCGGCGCGGCCCTTGCGCAGGTCCACGACGACACCGTTTTGTGCCAGCACGGTACGGTCGCGGTCCACACCGGTGGAGATAGCCAGTTCCTTATTGGCGCGCAGGTGGCGCCACTCGCCGTGCACCGGCATCGCGTTGCGCGGGCGCGCTGCGTTGTACAGGAAGAGTAGCTCGCCAGCGTAACCGTGACCGGAAGCATGCACCTTTACATCTTGGTTAGTAATGACGTTGGCACCGATTTGGGACAGCATGTTGATGACGCCATAGACGGCCTCCTCGTTGCCCGGGATGAGCGAGGAAGAGAAGATGATGGTATCGCCATCGCGGACGGTAATCTGGCGGTGCTCACGGCGAGCCATACGCGACAGAGCTGCCATAGGCTCACCCTGAGTACCGGTGGTAATCAGCATGGTCTTATGCGGAGCCATCTTGGCTGCCTCATCGATGGGGATAATAGTGCCGCGTGGAACCTTCAAAAAGCCCATCTTCTCCGCGATTTCCATGTTGCGCATCATCGATCGGCCGTTAAAAGCTACCTTGCGCCCGTTAGCGACAGCGGCGTCGATAGCGGCCTGGACACGGTAAACATTGGAGGCGAAGGACGCCAAGATTACGCGCTGCTTAGCGCCGGCGACGAGCCGCTTGAAGTTGGCGGGAATATCGCCCTCAGACGCCGATACACCAGGGACCGTGGCGTTGGTGGAATCACACAGCATGAGGTCAACACCCTCGTCACCATAACGGGACAGGGCTGGGAGATCCGTTGGACGGTTATCCAGCGGGGTCTGGTCCAGCTTGATGTCACCGGTGTGGATGATGTTGCCGGCTGGGGTTCCCAGCATGATGCCCAAAGCATCCGGCACGGAGTGGTTGACTGCCCAGAAGCGCACGCGGAACGGACCGTAGGTTAAGTCAGACTTTTCATTAACCTCGACGAACTTCGGCTTCTGGCGGTGCTCCTTACACTTTGCAGCAATGAGCGCGATGGTGAAGCGGGAAGCAACGATGGGGATATCCGGACGCAGCTTGAGCAGCCACGGGATTGCACCAATGTGATCCTCGTGCGCGTGGGTAACGACGAGGGCCTTGACCTTGTGGATCTTCTTCTCAATGGGGCCGAAGTCAGGCAGGATAAGGTCCACGCCTGGCTCACCAGAGGATGGGAAGAGCACACCGCAGTCAATGATGATGAGGTCGTCGCCGTACTCGAAGACGGTCATATTACGGCCGATCTCCGAGATACCGCCCAGAGCGTAAATGCGCAGGGCATCCTTCGGCTGCTTCGGTGGCTCTGGCAGGCGCTTGGTCAGATCCGCGCCCTGCATAGACTTGGGCACGTTGCGGCGGCCACGGTTATTGCGGCCGCGGCCCTTACCGTTCTTTCCGTTGCCGTTGCCGTTCTTGCCGCCGTGGTTATTGTTTCCACCGTGGTTATTGCCATTGCCATTGCCGTTGCCACCACGGCCACGGCCGCGGCTGCCACGGGAACGGGAGCGACGGTTGTTGCTGCCGCCATCAGTGTTGTTGTCAGAGGAATTCTTCTTGCCAGAATTATCTTTGTCGCCCTTAGCGGAATTATCCTGCGCGGAATTGCCTGCGTCAGTTGCTGGGGCTTGGAAAACTGGCGAAGCCGCCTCGTTGGAGGCGGTTTCGTTTTCCGCCGGTGGGCCCGCCTTGCGGGTCACCTTGCGGGAACGGTTACGGGGTTCATTCATTCTTAGAGGACTCCAGATTGTTCCAGATCACGGCGAAGCACCTCGCGTTCCTCCTCACTCGCAGCGGTGACGGGAAGACGGGTATCGCCAACTTCGATGCCCTGCAGGCGCAGGGCTTCCTTTGCAAACGTCGCTCCGCCCAACCGAGCTTGTGCATGGGTGAGCGGAAGGAGCGTAGTGACATTGATTTCTCGGGCGCGGGCCATATCGCCCGCGTCGAAAGCTTCATAAAGTTCTACCAAGGCACGCGGTGCAACATGGCCGATGACGGAGATGAAACCAGAAGCGCCGAGGGAAAGCCACGGCAGGTTAATCGGATCATCACCGGAATACCAGGCCAAACCGGTTTCTTGGATGAGTTCTGCGGCCGCAGGAAGGTCGCCCTTAGCGTCCTTTACGGCTTGGATGGTCGGCAAATCCGCAAGGCGGCGGAGGGTATCCGGCGCCACTGGGATGCCCGAGCGGCCAGGGATGTCATAGACACAGATCGGCAGATCCGTGGCTTGCGCGACTGCGGCAAAGTGCTCGTAAACGCCCTTCTGAGAAGGTTTGGAGTAGTACGGAGTTACCACCAGCAGGCTATCTGCCCCCGCTTCCGCGGTGGCCTGAGCCAACTTAATAGAGGTTGCGGTGTCATTCGTTCCGGCACCGGCGCAAAGCTTTGCGCGGTCTCCTACTTCTTCCTTTACGGCTTTGAGCAGCTCCAGCTTCTCTTCGACCGAAGTGGTCGGCGATTCACCCGTGGTTCCACCTAGGATGAGCGAATCAACGCCATTGTCAACGAGATGAGCTGCTAGGCGACGACCTGCTGCAACGTCCAGCGCACCGTCGCGGTCAAATGGGGTGACCATGGCGACGCCGATGCGTCCAAAGGTGTCGACGCCAGTCTTTGCTGTCATACCTGTGCTCATAGCCGTCAAGATTACCCTTTTGGCTTGCAATTAGCCGCATCGGGGTCCCGCGCGTGTTAGGCGTAGGGGCTCGCTGCCATCTGGGTTCCATCAGCCAGAGTGGTGATATTGAAATCGTCAAAGAGCACTGGCGCCTTGCTTTGCAGCAGTTTCAGGCACTCCACCGCAACGTGGCGGAGTTCCTCGTCGGCCTGTTCGGCCGCCCGCGCACCAATAAAGTGCCGCCACGCGCGATAGTTGCCAGTAACAACAATGCGCGTTTCTGTCGCGTTTGGCAGCACGGCACGCGCCGCCTGACGGGCCTGCTTCTTGCGCAGGAGCGCGTTAGGTTCATCCAGCTTCTCTTCTAGTGCGCTAAGCAGTTCATCGTAGACAAAGCGAGTCTCATCTACCGCTTGCGTTACTAATCGGCTAAGTTGCTCGTCCTCAGCCACCAATTTAGGCAGGACCACCTCCGTCTCCTCCGGGTGCACAAAGCGCTGGGAGAGCTGCGAGAAGGAAAAGTGCCGGTGGCGCACGAGCTCATGGCTCGCCGACCGCGACAGCCCTGTGATGTACATGGTGGCCGTGGCATGCTCGAGCAACGCAGTATGGCCTACCTCCATGATGTGGTGCAGGTAGGCTTCATTAGTTGCCGTGCGAGGATTTGGCTTATCAAAGGACTCGTAGCAAGCCCGTCCTGCAAACTCGACAAGCGCCTCGCCATCAGAGGCCGAGTCATCCACGTGCCACTCCACGCCCTGGGGGGCGTGGAACTGCGTTGCGGCAATGAGCTGAATGTCTAGCTCACTTGCTTTAGCCATGGTTTAAAGCCCCAGGTACTTATCAAGGCCTACGACTAGGCCCGGGTGGTCCGCAATTTGGCGCACGCCCACCAGTACGCCCGGTGTAAAGGACGCGCGGTCATAAGAATCCTGACGGATGGTCAGCGACTGACCTTGAGCACCAAAGACAACCTCTTCGTGTGCCACCATGCCACGGGTGCGAACCGCGTGAACCGGAATGCCGTCGACGGTGGCGCCGCGGGCACCATCGAGCTGCTTTTCCGTAGCATCCGGCATGTCACCCAGACCAGCCTCCTTGCGGGCGGCGGCAATTCCTTCGGCAGTATGGATCGCAGTACCGGACGGTGCATCCAACTTGGTTGGGTGGTGGAATTCGATAACCTCTGCAGTCTCAAAGAACTTAGCAGCCTGCTTAGCTAGCACCATCGTAAGCACTGCGGAAATGGCAAAGTTCGGCGCGATGAGGACATTTCCAGCACCGTCTTGCTTGGTCCACTCCTCTACCTGAGCCAAGCGCTCCTTATCAAAGCCGGTGGTTCCGACCACACAGTGAATTCCGTTTGCGATACAGAATTCAAGGTTTCCCATTACGGAATCTGGCTGGGTAAAGTCCACAATAACCTCAGCGTGGGCGTCGATAAGCTGCTGCAAGTCATCACCGCGGTCAATTTCCGCTACCAGATCGAGGTCATCTTCCGCGTTGACACCTTCAACGATTGCCTGGCCTACGCGTCCATGCGCGCCCAGTACGCCAACCTTGATAGCCATGGTGTGTTCTCCTTCTTCAGCCACATCGGTAGTACTTTTCTCCCCATCCTAACGCGCATGGGGGTTGCACAATTCCTCGCCTGCCTTGGAATGGACTTGCGCTCTTCGACGATGCCCTGAGTCTCACTAGGATGGCGAGCATGCAGATATATATCGCTTCCGTCCCTGTAGACGACGTTGCCCGCGCTCACGATTTTTACGTCAACACCCTTGGCTTCCGAGTCAAGGATGACGTAACTCACGGCGATTTTCGGTGGCTTACTGTTACCAATGCTGAAGGTGAGGGAAATACCGAACTGCTTCTGGAACCGAAGGGCCATCCCGCCGCCAAAGACTATGCCGCAGCGCTCAAGGCGGACGGTATTCCGGTCACGCAGTTCCTGTCCGCCGATGTGGAAACCGAATATAAGGAGCTCAGTGACAAGGGCGTGAAGTTCACCATGGAGCCCACCGATGTCGGGCCGTCCATCATCGCTGTTTTTGATGACACCGTGGGCAACCTTATTCAGCTCGTGAAACTGAAGAAGTAGTCACACCCTCCCCTCATCACACGGATTAACAATTGCATCACTTCCTAATGGTTGTCCCATCTGCCCCAGTAGAATGGGTGTAGCAACACGGTAAGCACCAAGGAAGTGATGAATATGTCTCCCTCAATTTTCTCTCGCACTATCGCCGTGGCCATCAGTGCAGGATGCGCGTTAGCACTTGCCGCTTGTTCCGATGAGGACACTACGCAGGCAGGCACGCCGGCTTTCAGTGAGGTTCAGTCAACTACCGACACTGCTGAAGTTCAGAACAGCTCCCCTACCCCTGCCACCACTTCTGCACCGCGCAATACCTCAACGGCGGATGCAGAAAAGCAAAAACTCCCCCAAGACTCTGCCTCAATGGCGTTCGCCGGTATGGGCACGGCCTCTCTCGAGGACCAACAGCATATGCCAAAGAGTCTCGGAAACTTCGTCCCCACGGGTGTGCGGGTGGGGGCGCACGATGGGTTCACCCGCGTCGTCATTGACATGGAGGGCGAAGGTGAACCGGGGTGGTTTACTTCCTATACTGATAGCCCTGCCCAACAGGCATCCGGAAAGCCGGTTGAGGTCCAAGGAAATACCTTCCTCAACCTAGGCATTGAGGGAACGCCGTGGCCTTCTACCCCAGAGCTAAAAGAAAAGTACATGCAGCCAGGCACTACCCCTGGTGCCGGGGTGGTCAGCGCAGTCAACTACACCACCACCTTTGAGGCACAAACACAGCTTATTATTGGGCTAGAGAAGAAGACTGCCTACTCCGTGACGTATCTGAAGGACCCCTCGCGCGTGGTCATCGACTTCCAGAACTAACGTTTAGCGGCGCCTCTAAATGGTGCACATCTACGAAGAAAGGCTCTACCATCCAGCGAGTGAGCTGGAAGGCAGAGCCTTCTTTGGGTTTAGGAATTAGTCCTCCACCGGAACCAGGGAAATCTTGCCGCGGTTATCGATATCCGCGATTTCTACCTGAACCTTATCGCCAACGTTGATGACGTCTTCTACCTTCTCGATGCGCTCGTCGCCACCCAGGTTAGAAATGTGGATCAAGCCATCGCGACCCGGGGTCAAGGAAACGAATGCGCCGAACGGCACGGTTTTTACCACGGTGCCCAGGAAGCGCTCTCCAACCTTCGGCAGCTGTGGGTTTGCAATGGAGTTCACCTTATCGATGGCAGCATCCGCAGCCTCACCGGTAGCAGCGGAAACGTAGACGGTTCCATCATCCTCAATGGAGACATCGGCGCCGGTTTCCTCGGTGATCTGGTTAATGGTCTTGCCCTTTGGTCCGATAAGCTCGCCGATCTTATTAACCGGGATCTTGACGGAGGTAATCTTCGGAGCAAGGCCGGACATCTCATCCGGGGTATCAATGACCTCAGCCATGGTTTCCAGGATAGTAGAACGAGCATCGCGAGCCTGCTCCAGAGCCTGGGCCAGGACCTTAGACGGGATGCCATCCAACTTGGTGTCCAGTTGCAGGGCG
This sequence comes from Corynebacterium sp. MSK122, assembly GCF_030229435.2. NCBI lineage: Bacteria > Bacillati > Actinomycetota > Actinomycetes > Mycobacteriales > Corynebacteriaceae > Corynebacterium > Corynebacterium sp. MSK122. The sequence goes on from NZ_JASPHV020000006.1 coordinate 66,012, forward strand.
GTGATGTACTCAGAGGTACCGGCAACCTTAAAGTCCATATCGCCAAAGGCATCCTCGGCACCGAGGATATCCGTCAGGGCGACGAACTTTTCCTTGCCATTTACCTCGCCAGAGACCAGGCCCATAGCGATGCCAGCTACCGGAGCCTTCAGCGGAACACCGGCATTGTAGAGGGACAAGGTGGAGGCACACACAGAGCCCATAGAAGTCGAGCCATTAGAGCCCAAGGCCTCAGAGACCTGGCGGATGGCGTACGGGAAGTCCTCGCGGGATGGGATGACCGGAAGCAGAGCGCGCTCGGCCAATGCACCGTGGCCGATCTCGCGGCGCTTCGGGGAGCCCACGCGGCCAGTCTCACCAGTAGAGAATGGCGGGAAGTTGTAGTGGTGCATGTAGCGCTTGGATTCCACCGGGGTCAGGGAATCAATCTGCTGCTCCATCTTGAGCATGTCCAGGGTGGTAACACCCAGAATCTGGGTCTCACCGCGCTCGAACAGGGAGGAACCGTGAGCACGCGGAACCAGGTCCACCTCAACGGAAAGGTCACGGATATCGGTAACGCCGCGGCCATCGATACGGAAGCCCTCGGAGAGGATCTTCTGGCGTACGATCTGCTTCATCAAAGCGTTATAAGCGCCGCGAATCTGCTTAGACGCATCGGCCTCTTCCAAGTCCTCGAACTGGCCCAAGAGCTTTTCTTCGACCTGCTCCATGTATTCATTGGTGGCGTCGTCACGTTCCTGCTTGCCCGGAATGGTCAGCAGCTTCTCTAGCTTCTTGCTAGCAGCCTTTTCCACTGCAGCGAAGACATCGTCGCCGTATGCCGGGAAGAGTGGGAACTCCTGGGTTTCCTTGGCGGCACGCTCCGCGAGACCGTTCTGGGCTTCGCACAAGGTCTTAATGAATGGCTTTGCTGCTTCCAAGCCTTCAGCAACAGTTGCTTCCTGCGGTGCAGGAGCGCCGTCGGCAATGCGCTCAGCAACGTTGGTGCCGGCACCGGCCTCGACCATCATGATGGCTACGTCGTCCTTGCGGCCCTTTTTGACAATGCGGCCGGCAACGACCATCTCAAAGAGAGCGCGCTCGTGCTGCTCGTGGTTAGGGAAGGCCACCCACTGGCCCTCGGGGTGCTTATCATCAGCGATCAGTGCCATGCGGACACCGCCGACAGCGCCGGAAACGGGCAAGCCAGACAGCTGGGTGGCGGCGGAAGCGCCATTGATAGCAACGACGTCGTAGTACTCTTCCGGATCCTGGGACATCACGGTGACAACGACCTGGACCTCGTTGCGCAGGCCCTTGACAAAGGTTGGGCGCAGCGGGCGGTCGATAAGGCGGCATGCCAGGATGGCTTCAGAAGAAGGACGTCCCTCACGGCGGAAAAAGGAGCCTGGAATCTTGCCGGCCGCGTACATGCGCTCTTCTACATCCACAGTCAGCGGGAAGAAGTCAAATCCCTCACGCGGCTGGTTGGACGCGGTAGTCGTGGCCAACAACATGGTGTCATCGTCCAAGTAGGTGGTCACGGAGCCGTCTGCCTGCCGGGCCAGCTGGCCGGTTTCAAAGCGCAGGGTGCGGGTGCCAAAGTCACCATTGTCTAGCGTGGCAATGGCCTCGGTAATGCCAAAGTCCTCGTCAATATTGAACTCGACGGAGTTCTGAACGCTCATTAAAAAATGTCTCCTTGAGTGGTTTGGGCGATCGTCGATGCCGCCTGGTCGATTTTGTCTATGACAACGCTGTCAAATTCTAACAGAAAAACCACAAAAGCCCCGCCAAAGGGCGGGGCGAGGTAGCCGAAGCTGGGCCGAACTTAACGGCGCAGACCCAGGCGAGAGATCAGATCACGGTAGCGATCGACGTTGTTCTCAGCCAGGTACTTCAGCAGGCCACGACGGCGACCAACCATCAGCAGCAGACCACGACGGGAGTGGTGATCGTGCTTGTGGAACTTCAGGTGCTCGGTCAAAGTATTGATGCGGGAGGTCAGCAGGGCAACCTGTGCCTCAGGGGAACCGGTATCGGTTTCGTGCAGGCCGTACTCCTTGAGGATTTCGGCCTTCTTCTCAGTGGTCAATGCCATGAGTATTTCTCCTTTATTTCAGTCCACATTATCGTGACGCTTAAGCCTGCGCTGCGCGCAGTACTTGTGCGTGCCGCAACTGCTGTGAACCGCAGTCGCTAAGCCAAACAAACACCTTACAGCGCCCAGGCAGAAAAAATCAAAACCACATGGCTTCTAGGCTGTGCTTTTAGAGCTCACTGAAGAGCGCCTCAAGGCGTTCGACAAACTCTCGCACAAAGCGCTCACTATCCACACCCACAGCCACACGGGCGGTGGGCGGCGCATCCAATCGCGTTTCATCCGCGATTGTCCGTCCACGGGTAGGGCCGGAGGTGTCAGTCTTGAGATTTATCGAAAGGACGTCGACAAGCGAGGCATCTGCCGCCACCGCAACGGCCAATGGATCGTGCAGGCCGCACCCGCCCAAGTGGGGCGATGTGGTGGCATAAGCGCGGATATAATAGTCCACCATATCCGCAAAGATGCGGCCGGCGCGGGTACCGGTAGCGCGCCAACGAGCCGACTCCGCCGTGGTCAAAAGCGTGCGCAAGGTGACATCCAAACCAACCATGGTGGTATCGCTAGTGTGGCGGAAGAGGTAATCGGTAGCTTCCGGATCCTGGGAGATATTGGCCTCAGACCACGGCGTGACGTTGCCAGGAACGGTGAGAGCCCCACCCATCATCACCAGGTGTGCGGCCGTGGCAAAGGAAGAATCCTGCTGCATGGCGGCAGCAATCGTGGTGGACGGGCCGGTCGGAATGATTACTACATCATCGCCGTGCTCGTGCACAGCCTCGATAAGGAAATCGGCCGCAGGTTGTGGCTGCGCCTGGGTAGTTGCCGGCGGAAGAAGGACCTCCCCCACGCCGTTGTGACCGTGGATAAAAGAAGAAATCTCGCTTGGCCGAAAACCATCCGGGCTAAGCCCGGCAAAGACTGGGATATCGTCTTGACCCAATAGCTCTAGAAGGGCCAGTGTATTGCGCACGGCTAAGGGCACGGTCACGTTGCCGTACGTGCAGGTCACGCCGATTAGGTCCAGGTTCGGATGGGCGATGGCGTACGCCAGCGCTAGGGCATCATCAATGCCGGTATCAAGATCGAGAATCGCCTTCATTTATTTCTCCCGCAGGAAGTAGTCTTTCGCGGTCCAGCCCTGTGCCTTAGCATCGGCAGCGAGCACCTCGCGGGCCTCGGCTACGTCATTGGCCATCGCTTCTAGCAGCTCGTCTACGGAATTGAACTTCACCATATCGCGGAGGTGGCCCACAAAGTGCACCGTGGCCTCGTAGCCGTACAGGTCAGCGTCGCGGTCGAGCACAAAGGACTCGATAGAGCGCTCCTCATCGCCGAAGGTGGGGTTAGTGCCTACGGAAATAGCGGCCGCATAGGCCACGCCAGGGCGCATATCCCCTTCGATAGAGAAATCAGAGTGCACGATGAACCAGCCCGCGTACACACCATCGGCCGGGATGGCCACCGTATCCGGGAAATACTGATTGGCAGTGGGGAATCCGAGCTCCTTGCCGCCACGGCCTGCGCCGCGCACTACGGGGCCGGTCACGGTGAAATGGCGACCGAGAGCCCAGTTTGCGGATTCGATGTCCCCCTGCGCAAGGCACTCACGGATGTGGGTGGAGCAAATGCGCACGCCCTCATCATCCAGCAGTGGGACGATTTCGACACTAAAGCCGAACTCGGCACCAAAGTCCTGCATAGCCTGGGCGGTTCCGGTGGCGCCGGCACCAAAGGTGAAGTTCTCGCCTACCACGATGTGCTGTGCTGCGAGCTTTCCTACCAATAAATCCTCTACGTAGGGCCGTGGCTCCACCCCAGCAAGGTCTCGGGTGAAGTCAATAACGAGCACGGCTGCAATGCCCATCTCTTCGGCCAATTCCAGTCGGCGTTCAAAGCTCAGCACCGCCAAGGGCGCACGCTCCGGGAGGAATACCGACACCGGATGCGGGTCAAAGGTCACCATGACAGGGCGCTCACCATGAGCGCGTGCATGCTCCACGCAGGCGGAGATGAGCTGCTGATGGCCCCGGTGCAGGCCGTCAAAGACGCCGATGGTTACTGACGTTGGGCCCATTTCCGCGGGGATGTCATCGATTCCGTACCAAATATCCACGCAGACCATCGTAGAGCATAGACTTAGAGGCTATGACTGATGTGCTCGCAAACTCCGGACTCGTCATCGTAGACAAACCCGCCGGCATGACCTCCCACGATATTGTCGGCCGCCTACGCAGGTACTTTCACACCAAGAAGGTAGGCCACGCCGGCACTCTCGACCCCATGGCCACCGGCGTGCTTGTCCTTGGCGTGGAGCGTGGCACCAAGTTCTTGGCCCACATGGTTGCCTCCACTAAGTCCTATGACGCCACCATTCGCCTCGGCGCCGCCACCACAACCGATGACGCCGAGGGAGAACACTGCTGGGGCGCTAGCGCTGCGGCCATTGACCGCACCGCAATCGAGGCAGAGATTGCCAAGCTCACCGGCGATATTATGCAAAAGCCCGCGGCCGTATCCGCTATTAAAATTAACGGCCGCCGCGCCCATGAGCTAGTACGCGAGGGCCAGGAGGTAGACATTCCCGCCCGCCCAGTAACGGTAGATAGGTTTGACGTTCTGGCAGAGCGCTGCGAGGGTGACTACATCGATCTAGACGTCACGGTGGATTGTTCTTCCGGTACCTATATTCGCTCCCTGGCCCGCGATCTGGGCGAGGCCCTGCAGGTGGGCGGACACCTGACCGCCTTGCGCCGCACTAAGGTGGGCCCTTTTGCACTTGCCGACGCCCTCTCGCTCGACGCCCTTGCCGAATCCCCTCGCCTTTCCCTCAGCTTGGATGAGGCCTTGGCTCGCTGCTTCCCCGTCCTTTCCGTCACGGAGGAGGAGGCAGCCGCCCTCGCCATGGGCAAGTGGCTTGAGCCCCGCGGACTCAAGGGCGTCCACGCTGCTGTGGCCCCTAATGGCCAGGCCGTGGCGCTCATTAAAGAAAAAGGCAAGCGCCTGGCCACCGTATTTGTGGCACGGCCCTCTACCCTTTAGTGGCTAAAGTCTAAAGCCGGAACCGAGGTGGAGACGATAACGTAGCCGTCTCGAATTACCCAGCGCCCAGTGATAAAAGGCACCGGTGTGGGCCTAGCTAAAATATAGGAAATAAGCGTGCCATCCTCGCGCAGGTCAATTTCTGCTTGGTCAAAGTCCAGCCAGCGAAAGGTCATGGGAAACCACGACTTATATGTGGCCTCCTTGGCACAAAAAAGCAATCGGTCCGGGCAGGTAATCCCCGCCTCACGAAGCCGCAAAAGCTGCTGCATCTCCCCCGCTCGGGCGATCATGGTGAGCACATGATCCGGCAGCGGTTCGGCGGGTTCTGCATCCAGGCCTACGGATTTTAAGGCTGAGGTAGGGGCAACCACCGCAGCCCGCATGCCCTCGGTATGCGTCATCGAGCCTACAAAACCCTCGGGCCACAGCGGCATGCCCCGCTCGCCGCGCAGAATCGGCGTCGCCGGGCTGGCCCCCAATTCCTGCAAGGCTCGGTGCGCACACCACCGAGCATCTCCGAACTCGGCCTTGCGGACATCAACTGCCTGGGAAACCAGAGACTTTTCTTCGGCCGCGAGTTCTTCAAAATTGGCCAAATCCGTATAGCTAGAGTCCGTGCGTACGTAGCAATAGCGCGCACTTTCTGGAAATAGCTCTGGATACATCATCGTGTTCCCTCCTCTACAAAGGAACGCAGTACCGGATAGGGCCACGCCTGGGCGCTCTCACGCCCCTGCCATTCACGCGGATATCCCAATGACGTCTCGATGTGGTCAACGCCGTCCACATTCATACGAGACGGCATATGCAGGTGCCCATAGATGACGGACTGCGCGTTATAGCGCCGCGGCCATGACCGCGTATGCCTGGTTCCGCACCACAAGGCAATTTCAGGAAAGCGCAATAACATTGTCGGCTCTTGGACCAACGGCCAATGGTTAACCAACACGGTAGGACCATGTACTCGGGAAAGGCGCTTGATGGAATAGGCCAACCTGTCCCAACACCACGCCCGCACGTCTACGAAGGGGGCGATGGCGAACTCATCGGTCATCATCAGTTGTTTTGCGCGCGCCGCGTCAATAGCTTCGTCCACGGTAAGGCCATGCGGACGGAAACTGTAATCATACAAAGTAAATAGCGGAACGATAGTGGTCCCGTGGAATACCGGATACGGGTCTTCGGGAGTAATAATTCCAATTTCCCTGCACCTTTCCACCAGGTGCGCATACTTTTCTCGGCCTTGATACCGGTCCTGGGAGCGGGAGAATAGCTCATGGTTACCCGGCACCCAGATGACCCTGGCATAGCGATCATTGAGCTGGCGCAAAATACGAATAATGAGATCGGTGCGTTCTGCAACGTCCCCGGCCACGATGAGCCAATCTGCGGGATCGGGCGGGGTGAGCTGATCAATGCGCTCGCTATTGGTTTTGACCGCTCCATGCAGGTCAGAAACCGCCCACACTGTTGGCATAGGTTTCTCACCCGCCTTCCTAGAATCTGCGCGCTGCACGGAGCCGAGCACCGCGCGAGAGTATGAACACGCCCACTTTAGCGCAGCTAGCGCTCCTGTACTACGGCCCATTTCATCGAACGGAACCGGTAGACCACACCCACCATGCGGAAAGCAATGAAAGCGGCGAGGCCACACCACACGCCGGTTAAGCCTGTACCCATGAAGTGCGCCAAGATAACGCCCGGCAAAAATCCCACCAGGACCGAAGAAATGGTCAGCGTGCGCAGGAACGCAGCATCGCCCGCGCCCAGCAAGACACCATCGAAGGCGAAGACCACGCCACCACCGATAACCATGGCTACCAGGATCCACCACGGCTGGGAGATGGCATCGAGCACTTCCGGAGCGGAGGTGAAGATGCGCGGAATAATCCCTGCACCAGCAGCAAATATGACAGCCAAGAGGCCAGAGAAAATCGTAGAGTACAACGCCACCTTGCTGCCTACACTTCGTGCGTGCCGCGCAGAGCCAGCACCTAGTGCAGCACCAGTCAATGATTGCGCGGCAATGGCCAACGAATCCAAAATGAGGGACATGAAGTTCCACAGCTGCATCATGATCTGGTGACCGGCCAAAGAAGCGGTACCAACGCGGGAAACCACAGCCGTGGCGGTAAGAAACGCCACCTGGAAGCTAGCCGAACGCAAAATAAGATCGCGGCCTAAGATGAGCTGTTCGCGTACCACATGCCACTGAAATTGCCAGGAGCCGGTATGTTCCCTGTGCAATTCGCGGACGAATAGCGCAGCAATAATGCTCATGCCTAATACCGTGGCAATGGCCGAGCCTGCCAGCCCCCAAAAATGGACGAAAATAGGCACCGCAATAGCGCCGGGAATCATGCCAGACAAAGTAAAGTACAGTGGCTTCTTCGTATCTTGGACACCGCGCATCCAGCCGTTTCCGGCCATTTCCACCAAAGTAACGGGAATAGCCAGAGCTGCGATACGCAGCCACAAGGCCGTCCCGGCGGCTGTAGTGGGATCACCAGTTAGAGCACGGGCAAATACTCCGCCGAAAATCCACATGATTACCGCGAGCAGCCCGCCAACTCCTAGAGCCACATAGGTGGCTTGCACGCCTTCAGCAACCGCAGCTTCGCGCTTGCCGGAGCCAAAAAGCCGAGCAGAGCGAGCGGTCGTGCCGTAGGACAAGAAAGTCAACTGCGTCGTCACCACGGAGTGAATTGTGGTGGCTGCAGCAAGCGAGGCGAGCTCTTGGGCACCAAGACGACCGACAACCGCGGTATCTAGCAAAAGGTAGAGCGGCATGGCCGCAAGTACGCCAAGCGCGGGAAACGCGAGGCCAAAGACCTCGCGTGCGGTTACCGTGCCGGCGGTGGAGCGATCCTGAGCGTTCATTCCATCCGTCTGCCTATTTCTCATTGGATAGCGGCCACCAATTCCTTAATAATCTCTTCTGGGGCCCCGTGGGCGGTATAGCCCGCAGCCGGTACATGACCGCCGCCGCCGAAGGTTAGCGCCACCGAAGAACAATCAATGCAAGAAGAACGCAAAGAAACCGCCCACACCTCCGGAGCTTGTTCCTTAAACACCACGCCGACGGTGGTTCCTTCAAGCGCGCGAACGAACTCCACTAGTGATTCGACAGCCGAATCGGAGTGCCCCTGGATATCTTCCAGCCGCGCGACGAGAATGCCTAGGGTGTGCTCCCCTGCTTCTTCGAGGCGCAAACCGGCCAATACCCTACCGATCATCTGAAGATCGTCCGGAGTGGTGGAATCTAAAAGGTCAGCTGCGATCTGCTTGGTATCAAGATTGTAGTGCATGAGGCGGGTGGCAATATCGTGCATAGCCGGCCTACCCCAGCGGAAGCTGCCAGTATCGGTCATCAAACCGGCATATAAGCAGTGCGCAATATGACGGTCAATCTGAATCTCCAGTGAATCCAGGATTCTCAGCAATACCACGGTGGTGGATTCACATTCAGTGTCCACCACATTGATGGCACCAAACCCTGGGTTAGAAGAATGATGGTCAATGCACAGAACCCGGCCCTGCTGGGCTAGCTGTTCAATCCGATCCGCAAAGAACCCCGTTCGGTCCAAAGAACCACAATCAACGGTGACGTAGAGGTCATAGCCTTCCGGCAGCTTACGACTAGTGGTGACGTCGTCGGCGGCAGGAATGGTGTAAAGGTTACGGGAAATTTCCCGCTCCTGGCCCACAACGGCGCACACGTCTTTGCCCCGTTGACGCAGCGCGAGCAGCAACGCCGCAGCAGAGCCGATGGCATCGGCATCCGGCCGCAGGTGCGTCACAATACAGATGCTATGAGCATCGTGCAAAGCGGCAACTGCCGGCTCGTATTGCTTCTTGGTCACTTAAGCCTCGTCTTCATCGGAGGTCTTATACGGGTTCGCATCCCCTGCCGGCTGGGCGTTTTCCTTCAGCTTTGCCAGTTCTTCATCGCGGGCGCGAGCACGGGCCAGAAGTTCTTCCATATGAGCAGAGGCCTCCGGAACGGTATCGACCTCGAAGGTTAGCGTCGGGGTAAACCGCACCGAGAGTTGATCGCCCACAATCTTGCGCAGCTGACCTTTAGCGCGCTTGAGGGCTTCTTCTGCTTGTGCGAAGTCTGGCTCGGAGTCGATGTCTTTTCCGCGCACGGTATAAAAAACGGTGGCATCGTGCAGATCGCCCGTCACTCGAGTATCCGTAATGGTCACCAACTCAAGGCGGCGATCCTTAATCTGGCGTTCGATGGCGCTTGCCACGATTTCCTGAATGCGCTTGGCCATGCGCGCTGCGCGTGCGTGATCGACCATGTGAACCTCCCAGCTCAAAAAGAATCTATCTCTAAAATTACCGCCAACCGGTAGAAGAAACCACCAGTTTAGTGCCGAATCGCGGACAATGAAAACCCGTGGCGGCAGCGCCTGTAGGCAGCGGCACCCACGGCGCCCTCAACTCACAGACGCAGAAATAGCACAAGGCCCGCTTCCCATCTCCCCGGGCCTTCCCTACTGTGTGCTGGCAGCACATGCAGTGGGGACGGCGGGAGCGGAAGCGGGCCTTGAGACGGCGACGTTTAGTCGCGCGGAACCTCGACCTCTTCGTAGGCCTGGATGATGTCGCCTACCTGAATATCCGGGTAAGAGAGCACCATACCGCACTCGTAGCCGGCCTTGATCTCGGTTGCGTCGTCCTTTTCGTGACGCAGAGACTCAATCTTGGCATCGGCAGTGATGACGTTGTTATCGCGCAGCAGGCGAACCTTGCCGTTGCGGACAACCTTGCCCTCGGTAACCATGCAGCCGGCGATGGTACCCACCGCGGAGGACTTGAACAGGGCGCGGATTTCGGCCGCACCGGTGTCGCGTTCCTCGTAAATCGGCTTGAGCATGCCCTTGAGCGCAGCCTCGACCTCTTCGATGGCCTTGTAGATGATCGTGTAGTAGCGAATATCCACGCCCTCTTGGGTGGCCATCTCGGTCGCCTTGCCTTCCGCACGGGTGTTGAAGGCAATAATGACGGCGTCGGAAGCCGCTGCAAGAGATACGTTGGTCTCGGTCACAGCACCAACACCACGGTCGATGATGTTGAGCTCAACTTCGTCCTCGGTCTTGATATCCAGCAGGGCATCTTCCAGTGCCTCGACGGAACCGGCGTTGTCGCCCTTGAGGATGAGGTTGAGGGTCGAAGTCTCCTGCAATACCTTGTCCAGATCCTCCAGGGAGACGCGCTTGCGCTGCTTGGCCTGCAGGGCAGAGCGCTTGCGAGCATCACGCTGGTTAGCAATCTGGCGGGCAACGCGGTCGTCTTCCACCACGAGCAGGTTATCGCCTGCACCCGGCACACCGGACAGACCCTGGACCTGTACCGGACGGGATGGGCCAGCCTCTTCGACATCTTCGCCAAACTCATCGAGCATGCGGCGGACACGACCGTGCGCATCACCGACGACGATGGAGTCACCCACATGCAAGGTACCGCGCTGAATGATGACCGTTGCCACCGGACCACGGCCGCGATCCAGGTGCGACTCAATGGCCACGCCCTGTGCGTCCATGTCTGGGTTAGCGGTCAGCTCCAAGGCGGCATCCGCGGTCAAGATGACCGACTCAAGCAATTGGTCAATGTTCTTGCCCTGCTTCGCGGAAATATCCACGAACATGGTGTCACCGCCGTACTCTTCCGGAACTAGGCCGTACTCGGTAAGCTGGCCACGGATCTTATCCGGCTGAGCTTCCGGCTTATCCACCTTGTTCACAGCCACGACGACCGGAATATCGGCAGCCTTGGCGTGGTTGATGGCCTCCACGGTCTGTGGCATAACGCCGTCATCGGCGGCAACCACGAGGATGGCCAAGTCGGTGGACTTAGCACCACGGGCACGCATGGCGGTAAAGGCCTCGTGGCCCGGGGTATCCAGGAAGGTGATGGTGCGCTCGCCGTCCACGTCCACCGTGGTTTGGTAGGCACCAATGCCCTGGGTAATGCCGCCTTCCTCGCGGGCGCCCTCGTTGGTCTTACGGATGGCGTCCAACAGGCGGGTCTTACCGTGGTCAACGTGACCCATAACGGAGACGACTGGAGGACGATTCTCCAGTGCTTCCTCGCCGCCTTCGTCCTCGCCGAACTTCAGGTCGAAGGACTCGAGCAGCTCGCGGTCCTCGTCCTCAGGGGAGACGACCTCAACGTTGTAGTTGATCTCGGAGCCAAGCAGCTGCAGCGTATCTTCCGATACGGAAGCGGTTGCCGTCACCATTTCACCGAGGTTGAACAGTGCCTGCACCAGTGCTGCTGGATCCGCGCCGATCTTCTCGGCGAAGTCAGACAGGGATGCGCCACGACGCAGGCGGACGGTCTGGCCCTTGCCATCTGGCAAGCGCACGCCGCCTACGACATGCTTTTGCTGCTCCTCGTACTCATGGCGCTTCTGACGCTTGGACTTCTTGCCCTTACGTGGAGCGCCACCTGGACGGCCGAATGCACCCGCGGTGCCGCCGCGACGTCCGCCGCGTCCGCCTCCGCGGAAACCACCTGGACGGCCACCACCTGGGCCACCGTGACCCGGACCGCCGCGACCGCCGCGACCGCGACCACCACGTCCACCGCCGCTCGGTGCCTTAGACGGCATCGACGCAGGGTTCGGGTGGGACGGCATCATGGCCGGGGATGGACGACGACCGCCGCCACCCTGGTTATTGCCACCCTGGCGGTTATTTCCGCCCTCGTTCTGGCCACCGCGCTTACCGCGGTTATCGCCTGGCTTATTGCCGCCACGCTGACCCTTGGAACCGCCTGGGCGGGGGCCCGGACGGTTGTCGCCGCCACCCGTGGAGAACGGGTTATTGGCTACGCGACGGGAACCGCCTGGCTTCGGCATTGGACGAGGCATGGAATTGCCTGGGGTCGGGCGCTCGCCCGACTTCTTGCCGCCAGTCTGGTCTGGCTTCGGTGCGCCCTGGCCAGGCTTCGGTGCAGCAGGCTTAGCACCAGGCTTCGGCGCCTGAGCACCCGGCTTCGGGGCAGCTGGCTTTGCGCCGGGCTTAGCAGCAGCACCCTGTCCCGGCTTCGTTGCACCTTGGCCAGGCTTCGGTGCAGCGGCCTTCGCGCCTGGTTTTGGCGCCTCTGCGCCTGGCTTGGGGGCAGCAGACTTCGCAACCGGCTTAGGGGCGCTCGCCTTTGCGGTGCTCTTAGCGGCGCCTTTGGCAGCCTTATTGTCTTGCTTCTTTTCGGCGGCGTCATCGCCGCCGGACTGTGCTTCATAATGAGCTCGCATCTTCTTAACCACCGGCGGTTCGATGGTGGAAGAAGCAGTCTTTACAAACTCACCCTGTTCTTTCAGGGTGGCGAGCAGTTCCTTGCTGGTTACTCCGAGCTGCTTTGCGAGCTCGTGAACACGTAGCTTTCCGGGCACTTGTCTCCTCTTGGTATCGACTAGGAGTCAAGGCCGCGGAAACTGGCCTGACCCCTAGTTAGGTGTGTAGGACTTTCATCGCTGATGCTTCATCGTTGTGCGCTCATCAGTGTTCGGTCTTCCTTTGTAACTCTGGTTCGTACGAATCCAACGCGGCGTATTCCGCGCTAGGTACCTGTCCGCTATGCGCTTCCAAGTACTGCCGTACCTGACCTGTGTCCACGGGTGCGGACGTGCGAAGCGCGCGCTTGAAGGCGCGTTTGCGCTCCGCTAGCTCGAGTGCAGAAAGAGTGGGGCTAATCCACGCCCCGCGGCCGGGAAGCCGGCGGTGTGGATCTGCTACCAGACGGCGGCCGTGCGGATCATCGTGGTCAATGACCACCCGTAGCAAGTCCGTATCTGGCAGGCGGCGGCGAGTAGCGATGCAGGTCCGGAGTCTTAGTCTCTCAGACATTCAACTCCTTACTTTTCGCGTCGCCAATATGCCCCAATCTGCAACTGGGCCGTTTACTAGCCTACGCTACAAAAGCGCAGATCCTTAATTAGCGTCAGCGTCCGAGTGAATATCGATCTTCCAACCGGTCAAACGGGCAGCTAGACGGGCATTCTGCCCCTCTTTACCAATAGCCAGGGACAGCTGGTAATCCGGTACCACCACGCGCGCGATTTGCGCCTCATTGTCTACAACGGTGACCTTGACCACCTTCGAGGGAGCCAATGCGTTGCCTACGTAGACCGTTGGATCCTCGCTGAAGTCAATGATGTCAATTTTCTCACCGCCGAGCTGGCGCATGATGTTGTTGACGCGCTGCCCGCGCGGTCCGATGCAGGCTCCCTTGGCGTTCAGGCCCTTGGCATGGCCCACAACGGCCACCTTGGAACGGTGGCCTGCCTCGCGGGCGATGGCAATCATTTCTACGGTGCCATCAGCAACTTCTGGAACTTCGAGCTCGAAAAGGCCACGCACCAGCTCCGGGTGGGTGCGGGAGAGATTGATCTGTACTTGGGCGCCGTTGCGGTTAACGCCTACGACATAGGCCTTAATGCGGTCACCATGCTCGAGCTTTTCTCCCGGAATCTGCTCGGCCGGCAGCAAGATGCCGTCTTGGGACTCCAGCTCAGAGCCCAGCTGGACCACGACGATGCCGCGGGCATTAGCGCGCGCATCGCGCTGGACGATGCCGCTGACAACGCGACCGGTAAGCTCCGAGTAGGAATCGTAGGTGCGCTCTGCCTCGGCCTCGCGCAGCTTGCGCAGGATGGCCTCGCGCACGGCCTGCGCGCCCACACGTCCAAAGTTTTCCGGGGTGTCATCATATTCGGTGGTTACTTCCCCAGTTTCTGGGTCGCGCTCCGAGACAATGACGCTGACCGCACCGGTGGTGGCGTCGATATCGACGCGGGACTTGGCGCCTTCTACCTTGCCGCCAGCATTAGACTCGCGGTAATCCAGGTAGGAATACAACAAGGCACCCGCAATCGCTTCCAGCAAGTCCTTTACGGGGACGTTGCGCTCGGACTCGATGGTACGAAGTGCCTGTAGATCAATATTCACTTGTCATTCCTCTCGGTTGCCGGTTAATTCTCGGCTTCTTCAAACGTCTTGCGCACTGCCTCTAACTCTTGTTCGGACGGCTGTGCAAACTCAATTTCTACCACTGCCCGGGCAATGTTTTCCAATCGTTCGGCGCGCGCCTGCACGTCCTTTTTGCTTGCCGTGATGAGGATTACGGCATCGGCGGCGTCGTTAAGCGCGCCAATGCGCGCCGAGTGAGTCTTGCCATCGCCAAGGTCAAAGGAGACTTTGCGCCCCCGATTGCGGCGCCAGTGGCGCGGGGCGGTTAACGGCAAGTCCACGCCGGGGGTGGAGACCTCCAAGGTATAGCCTGCGCCGAAGTTCAGCTCTCCTTGCGCTTCCTTGTCATCAAAGAAGGCAGAAATCTCGTTGGATACTTCCTCCAGCACATCGGAGCTAGGACGCTTATCGCCATCAATACGGATAATGACCTGGGATTTCTTTCCCGCCCTGGTGGTTTTAATGTCTTCTACGTCCAATCCCCGCTCAGCCAGTTTGGGTTGTAGGAGATCGGTCAATTGTTGTGCATCTGGGAAAGCCATGTGCACTAGCCTACGTGCTACGGGGTACAGTCTTTTGCGTGAACCGCCGACGAATAGCTTTAACCCTCGTAGCCACAACCGCCGCCCTGCCCGCCTTGGCTGGGTGCCAAGCGGTTGATTCCGTCGTCGACTATTTTGGCCCGCGGCCAGAAAGCAGGCTACTGGCGCTTGCCGACGCCGCCGCCACCGACGCCTTGTCCCTCAGCGGCGTCGATGACCATGCCGCAGAGCTGCGCAACTCCCAGGCGGACGCCCTTTATGCCGAAATTACACGGCTATGTGGCACGGATGATGCTGGCAATCCCCCACGCTCCTGCGAGGTAGAGCGTCCTACCGAGGCCAATCACGCCGCAGACTCTGGCGAAATTATGGAAAATGCCGCCTCCGCTACAACAGAGGCGGCCGATGAAGTCACCGTCGAATCGCGCACCCTAGTTACCGAGCAGGCCATCGCGCTCAATGCTTGGCTGCCTGGCGATGCCCCCGATATTCCCGAGCTTTCTCAACCGGAGCAAAAGAGCGCTGCTGATCTCTTGAGTTGGGAGTATGAGCAGGTATACGGCCTAGATTTCGCCCGCGCCTACGTTGGCCCCGAACACGAGGACAAGGTGGATCATCGCCTAGCCGTTCATCATCGCCGCATCGACGCCCTCCAGGACGCACTAGCCCGCTACGGCAACACGCCGCAGCCGGAGCCGGCCTATACCTCCGGAGAGCAAGAACTGCCCCACGATGCTGCTTCCGCCCTGGCCTTTATCGATGGCCTTGCCGACCACGACGGCCGCAAGTGGTCCGCGGCCGCTACGGGTGCAGCGCAAGAAGAGTCCCCAGATCAGGAATGGGTTACTTGGCTCATTGGCATCGCGGCGGAGTCCCACGGCATGCGCTAGACCACAGCCGCCCCCAGCCAGCCCCACCTGTCCATCCCCTGGCAATGGGCCAGCGAAATGACAGCTACCTCTACGGCCCTATGCATTGCCTCGGTTCCTCTAGCGTGCGTAGGTTGGGTCACCATGAGCTTGCAGGAGATTCCGCAAGCTAAACAGACACAAAGAGAAGGAGTTTCCTCTCAATGCGTTCTAAGAAGACCATGTTGACCGTATCCGCCGCAGCACTCGGCCTTGCTGGCTTGGCCGCGCCTGCCGCTACCGCCGCACCGGCTAGCGCCTGGGACCAGGTAGCCGCCTGCGAGTCCGGCGGCGATTGGCACATCAATACCGGAAATGGTTACCAGGGCGGCCTGCAGTTTAACCCGCAGACCTGGGCCGCCAATGGCGGCACCCAGTACGCCGCAACCGCTGACCAGGCAACCCGCGAGCAGCAGATTGCCGTGGCCGAAAGCGTCCTAGCCACCCAGGGTGCTGGCGCCTGGCCCAACTGCGGCGGTCCCGTCGCCGGCTAGTTTCTAGCCTCGGCATTTAACACGAAGCCGGCCTCCTCCCTTACTCCGCGGGGTTTCGCGGGATGGGGAGGAGGCCGGCTTTATGTGCTTCATCTAAATGGCTAACATGCAGCCATGGTGACTTTAGGCCTCGTGCTTGGCGATATTCCAGGCATACATCATCAACAGCACTTGTAGCGGCTGGCGGATAATGTGGTAGATCTTCTTTGGCCACCCTGCCTTACGCTCAATCCAAGCGTGGTACATATTAGCCGGCCACACCGCAGCAAAGAGTGCGAGTGCGGAAGCACCGCCGAAGCCGCGGGTGGCGCGGCGGCGAAGCAAAGCACCGGTGGCAATCTCCCACAGACCCGAAGCAAAGTTATAGAAGCGCGCAGGGCCTGGCAGTTGCGGCGGAACAATGGATTCGAAAGTCTTCGCCTTCACAAAGTGCAGTACGCCCATTGCTGAAAGCACGGTGGAAAGCCCATTCTTTTGAAAGTTCATGCCTTCCACGGTACCCCGCCGCGCAGAGGTTGGTCTTATTTAACCACGCACGAGCTCGAGGATCTTGTCCACGATGTCCTCGGCTGGAACCTCGAGGGTCTCACCACCGCGGATGCGCAACTCGATTTTCCCTTCCTTGAAGGCACGGCCCAAGATGGCCACGAAGGGCATGCCAAGGAGCTCTGCATCCTTGAACTTCACACCTGGGGAGACCTTTGGACGGTCATCGAAAAGCACCTCGAGCCCCTTGGCAGAGAGCTCCTCTACCAGCTTGTCGCCGGCCTCCATGGCGGCGGCGTCCTTATTGGCCACGGCTACGTGTACCTGGTAAGGAGCGACGGCAACCGGCCAATTGAGGCCCTTGTCGTCATGGCGCTGCTCGGCCAGGACGGCCAGCATGCGGGTAATACCAATGCCATAGGACCCCATGGTAGGAACGGCACGCTTGCCGTTCTCATCCAAGATTTGCACGTCAAAGGCCTCGGTGTATTTGCGGCCCAGCTGGAAGATATGGCCGAGCTCAATGCCGCGCTCCAAGGTCAAGGTGCCTTGGTTATCAGGAGCCAGGTCTCCTTCTTTAACCTCTGCGGCCTCAATGAACTCATCCACGGTGAAATCGCGGCCGGCCACGCAGCCAACCACGTGGCGCTCGCTCGCATCGGCGCCGGTAATCCACGCCGTACCCTTGACCACGCGCGGATCGGCCAAGACCTTAATGCCATTGGCGTTCAAGGCGCGCGGGCCAACATAACCCTTGACCAAGAAGGCATTGTCAGCAAAGTCCTTGTCCCCGGCCAACTCAAACTCCACCGGCTCGAGTGCGGCCTCAAGGCGCTTTTCATCCAGCTCGCGATCGCCAGGGATGAGAACGGCCGCCAACTCCGACTCGCGCTCTTCGCTCTCCGCGGCCGGGTGGAAAAGCTTGACCATCATGCACTTGAGGGTATCTGCAGCGGTGGCCTCGCGGCCGTCGACAGTAATGCCTGCGCCCTGGGCCCATTCGACCAGCTTCTCAATGGTCTCTGCTCTCGGGGTGTCATACTCCTGTGCCTCTGGCTGGCCCTCAATATCCTTCTCCGCCGGTGCTGGGGTCACCACGGCCTCGACGTTGGCTGCGTAGTCACCCTCGGTGGAACGCACAAAAGTATCCTCTCCCACCTCAGAGACGGCGAGGAATTCCTCGGAGGCAGAGCCTCCCATGGCACCAGAGGTGGCCTTACAGATGGCGTAGTCAATCTCTAGACGGTTGAAGATATTCTGATACGCCTTGCGGTGGCGGCCGTAGGACTCGTCCAAGCCCTCATCGGTCATGTCGAAGGAGTAGGAATCCTTCATCGTGAATTCGCGGCCACGCAGCACACCAGCGCGAGGGCGCTCCTCATCGCGGTACTTGGTCTGAATCTGGTACAGCGTGACCGGAAAATCCTTATAGGAGGAATACATATCCTTGACCGCGCTGGCAAACATTTCCTCGTGGGTAGGTCCAAGCAGCATATCTGCGTTCTTGCGGTCCTTCAGGCGGAAGAGGTTATCGCCGTATTCCACCCAGCGGTTGGTCTTTTCATAAGGCTCGCGCGGCAGCAGGGCAGGAAATAGCATTTCCTGGCCGCCAATGGCGTCCATTTCCTGACGGACTACATCTTCAATCTTGCGCAGGGTGCGCAGCCCTAACGGCAGCCAGGTATAAACGCCCGGCGCGACGCGGCGTACATAACCGGCGCGTACGAGCAGCTTGTGGCTAGGAACCTCGGCATCGGCGGGGTCCTCACGAAGGGTACGGAGAAATAGTTCAGAAAGGCGGGTAATCATGCACCAAAATATACCCCGCTACCCTGTATATATGCTCATTATCCTCCCTCCTTCAGAAACTAAAGCTCATGGCGGTACGGGACAGCCCCTTGACTTCAGCCAGCTGTCCTTTCCGCAATTGCATGCCACCCGGCAAGAAATTGCTGCTGAACTGCAGTCTCTTCCGGTAGACGAGGCCATGGAGGTACTCAAGCTTTCGGAAAAGCTGCGCGGTGAGGCCGAATCCAACCAGGGGCTTTTCACCACCCCCACCATGCCAGCCGTGTTGCGCTATACCGGCGTGCTTTTTGATGCCTTGGATGCCCCTTCCCTGCCCACGTGGGATCGCCTTGCTATTGGCGACGCCCTCTTTGGAGTCCTCCGCGCCAGCGACCCCATTCCGCATTACCGGCTTTCGGGAGGCTCGAAGCTAGGCGGCCGCACCATGAAGTCACGCTGGGGCACACAGATCACGCAGGCGCTCGAGGGGGTAGACGAGCTTCTTGTGGATCTGCGCTCGGGCACCTACCAGCAGCTCGGCCGCGTAAAGGATGCGGTAACGGTACGGGTGGAAAGCGTGCAGGACGATGGATCGCGCAAGGTGGTCAGCCACTTCAATAAGCACTACAAGGGCCTTTTAGCCCGCGAGTTAGCGCTCTCGCCTGCTGACGCCTATTGCGCCGCCGACGTTGCCGCCATTGCGCGCGCCGCGGGTATGACAGTTGAGGAGCCGGGGCCTGGGTCGAGTGAGCTCACGCTCGTCGTCAAGCGCTAAGCCCACCGCAAACTACTCAGCACAGCTTGCCTAACGCAGCTGTGGGTTATACAGCAGGCTGTTGCGCTGTACCGAACATTCGGTAGCCACGCGGACCGAGCGGGCAACATGCCCGGACTCGCGCAGGGGATAAAGCTGGCTTACTACCCTATCGCGCAGATCCCAGGGCGAGATGGTGTTGAGGTAAATTTTGGTTCCGCCTTCGAATCCGGCAAGGGTGGAAATGCGGAGCTTGATGAGGATGCGCCATGGCTGAGCGACGTCGACGTCGGCAGGCTTGTGGTGCCACTCCTCATTGCAGGGCACCTCGCGGCCTACTGCGGCGTGGGCGGCATGAACAAGGTCGCTCATGGCGCGGATTTCCTCTTCTGACTGCCGCCACGGCTCACAGGTCGCCGACTTGGAGTAGACCTCCAAGGTGGGATAGCGGTGCCCAAAGCCGGCGAAGAGAACGGCATGGTCATTTTCCGCGACGATGAGGTTGCGGCTAGCGGCATAGTCCACCGCCCACTCGTTGTACATGTTCATATTGCTGCGCAGCATCTGTACCTCCCGGTGGGAAGCCATGCCGCGGTCATCGATGGCAACGAGTTGCTTGTGCAAGTGCTCAAAGGAGGCGCCGGCTGGCTGCAGCCAGTTTTGGAAGGCCACCACATAGGGAGCGTAGCGGTTGCGCTCGTAGAGATCCCGCATGGCATCGATAGTCAGCTGCATAAAAAGCAGGTGCTCTTCGGCACTTAGGGTGCCGGAAGATACCACGTGCGAATCATCCTGTGCACCGCGCTCAAAATGGCGGCCGGCCACGATGACGTCGTGGCCTCCTGCGAAGAAGCCCGCCGCCTGTTCTATAAGTTCCTCTTCGCTTGCCTCAGGCAGGTGCGCCGCCTTCCGCTTCGTGCGCACGATATTGAGCACATGTTCCCGGCCGGCAGGATCGGCAAGATAGTTGTCCATGCGCTGTCGGGTCTCAGCATCCATGTCGAAGCCGTAGTTGGCGTGCCAGTAGTCATAGGAGACGATTTCAAACAGATTGGGGATGCGACGAAAGGCCGGCACGGTGTGGCTGTATTCGCTCAAAGGTAATCCACGCACAATCCCGCCGGAAGGCAGGATGCGAGCCTTTTCCGGCGGGGTATCAGTCATGCGACCTGAGCAAAAGGCGCAGCGGTGGGTGAAGTCTTCTTCGTGCAAGGGCTGCGGGTTAGCCACCGGTGTGGACAAGGGGCGGTTGCCCCGGCCCGGCACGGTCCACACCTCGGTCCCGGAGAACGGGTTGACCTGCTTGACCGTGCCATCCCGCATGGTCTGGATGGGTTCTATGCGGGCAAAAAGTGCATCACTCATGCCCACCAGCGTAGTTATTTCTGGGCACTATTTGGCGACGGACCGGCGGCGGGATACCACGCATGCACCCCCGACGCAGACCGCGAGCATCACGCCGAGAATCAATGCGCACACACCGCGGGAATGGTCCAAGCCGCCTAACTCGCTGCCAAGGACCAAGGTTTGCATATTGACAAATGGCATGACGTTCAAGATGGATTGAGCCCACGAGGTATTGAAGGCGATAAGTGCCGTTTCTACCACGAAGAATTCCACTACCAAGATCATCGCAGCGAAGGTGCCACTGCGCAGCAAATATGCCAGCCCCATAGCAAGTAAGGTGAAACCGGTCCATTCAACATAAGCCAGCACAATCTGGTTGCAATCCGGCCATTGGGTGAAGCTAGCAAAGTTAATATCGCCGCCGAATGCCGCAATCAGCAGGGCGCCCACGGCCATGCCAAATGTTGCTGCGAGCAAGAGTGCTACCAGGATGACTGCAAATTGGCTGAGCACTATACCAACACGGCGGTTGGAAGAAAGATAAGACCATGCAACGGTTCCTTTTCCTAAGTCACCGCCGACCATCATCGCGGATGCGAAAATCATGACTACAACAGCGAGTTCACTAGCAATAGCTATATCGCTAGATTGAAATTTGCCATCCACGCTGCCATTAAAGTCATAGCCCCAAGCCATGAGCACGCCGCCGGCGGCGATACCGAGTGCCACGATGGCGAGGTAGACCCAGGTAGAGCGCAGGGAAAAGAGTTTGCGGGATTCTGAAACCACAGTATTCATAGAAATCTGTCCTTAAGGTTGGGTTGTGCGTTTAGGCAGAGCGGTAGGCCACGTGGTCGGCTGTCGCGCCGAGGTAGGCCTCTTCCAGGGATGGCTGCTTGCGTTCCAAGCTGGAGATGAGGATGCGGTTATCCAGGCAGATTCGGCCAATGTCAGAGCCTTCTAGGCCGCGCACGCGCAGGATCTCACCGTCAAAGGAGGTCTCCGCATCGGTGCCGTGCAACAGGCGCAGGAGCTCATCGGGCTGGTCCACAATCACTTCGAGGCTTGCGCCTCCCGTGCCGTTGACAAACTCCTCCACGGTGCCCTCACCCAGCAGCTTGCCTTTGCCGATGACCACGAGGCGGTCTGCGGTGAGCTGCATTTCCGAAAGCAGGTGGGAGGAAACCAGCACGGAGCAACCAGCCTCAGCAAATTCGCGGATACGGGCACGCATCCAGTGCACACCTTCGGGGTCGAGGCCGTTGACGGGTTCGTCAAGAAGCAAGTGCTTCGGCTCGCCGATGAGCGCACAAGCAAGGCCCAGGCGCTGCTTCATGCCTAGCGAATAGCCGCCCACTCGCTTGGTGGCTACCTGGGTAAGGCCAACGCGGTCCAGGGTGTCATCCACGTGGTTCATGGACACGCCCTGCAACGCGGCCATGTAGCCCAGGTGAGCACGGGCGCTGCGGCCCGGGTGGAACCAGTTGGCGTCCAACAAGGTGCCCACCGTGGTAGCGGGATTGGACAGCCCGCGGAAGGGCGTGCCATCAAAAGTCGCGGTCCCGGAAGTCGGATTCTCCAACCCCACGCACATGCGCATGGTGGTGGATTTGCCAGAACCATTCGGTCCGAGGAAACCGGTGACTTGGCCGTCTGGGACCTCAAAGGAGAGGTCATCTACTGCTTTAAAGGAACGGAAATTCTTGGAAAGGTGTGAAACTTTGAGCATGGTTTCCATCGTGCCGCCTGACCAGCACGAAGTAACCATCCTCGAGAGTGATTTAGCAGGTCATACCTAGGGATGAGACAGCAGCTCCTCCACCGAAACCACGCCATGAGTAAGGGCGTAGAGCACAGCATGCACGCGGTCGCGCGAGCCGGTTTTCGTCAAGATATGGCGTACATGGGTCTTGACCGTGGCCATGGAGACGAACTCGCACTCCGCGATTTCGGTATTCGAATACCCCAGTGCAATCAGCTTGAGGACGTCCAGCTCGCGTGGCGTGAGATCTTCGGCTGGAGGGGCGGTAGCTGCTGTCGCAACGGAGGTGGCATGTGAATCGGGCTGTGCTGCAGACTGCTCGCTGCGTAGTTGCTGCAGCACCTGGGCAGTAATGCGCGGTGATAGGACGGCCTCGCCGGAATGTACGGTACGAATAGCGGCGAGGAGTTCCTCCGGTTCGACGTCTTTGAGCAGGAATCCGGAGGCCCCAGCGGAAATTGCTCCGTGGACAAAATTCTGGTCATCGAAGGTGGTTAACATAATGACCTGGGTGTCCGGGAATTCCGGCAGCAGCCTTTCTGTGGCGGCGATGCCATTAACGCGGGCCATCTGGACATCCATGAGCACAATATCGGCAGGTTGCGCGCGGGCGAGGTCGAGGACTTCATCGCCATCGGATGCCTGCCAGGCAACGTCCAAATCCTCTTGGGAGCCAAGGAGCATGGCGAACCCGGCGCGCACGAGGGGCTGATCATCGACTAGGCCGATACGGATGGGGCCAGCGGGCGCACCTGTTGGCTGCTCAGGGTTAGTCATTGGGTACCTCCACGGTAATAAAGAAGTGTCCATCCTCGGTGCGGGTAGCAACGCTGCCACCATAGGCCTTGACACGCTCGCTCATTCCAATAAGTCCGTAGCCGGGCTTGTGAGTATCCGGCATGCGTGCGGCCGGGTTATTGGCGCTCAATACTAAGCCGTTTCCAGTAGAGCGGAAGCGCAGTACTCCCCTTTTATCGCGCGAATGCTTGATCATATTGGTCAAAATTTCTTGCACCACGCGGTAGACGGTGAACTGGTATAGCTCGTCACTTTCGGTCGGCAGATCCTCCAGCCCGTGCACAGTGATATCGAAACCGGTCCGGCGCGCTTCCGAAATAAGTCCTGCAATATCGCTTGCACCAGGCGCCTTGGTATCGGCGCGGGAATCACCATCTCGCAGCACGGAGAGCAAACCGCGCATCTGCTTGAGGGAATCGCGGGAGGTAGAGGCGATGGTTTCCAAGGCTTCTGTGGCCGCTGCAGGATTTTTGGCAGCGGCGAACCGGGCGCCGTCGGCAAGAGCGATAACGCCCGCTAAATTATGCGCCACAATGTCATGCATCTCGCGAGCAATGCGGTTGCGCTCTACCGCGCCAGCCATCTCCGCACGTTCAACCAGCAGCTGCTGGTCCTCACGCTTTTTACGGTCATTGGTGCCAAGCAAGTAGAAAAAGCCCATAACCGGCCACGCGAAGATAACGACGGAGGCTAAGGACGTTAGGGGCTCAATCTCTGCCCCCTCGAGCCCAAAATCAATATCACTAAAGATCAGATTGCCAAAGTGCTGCGCCCACACAGAGAAAAGGGTGCCTACGCCTATCCAGGCGATCCATACACGGCGCAAGCGTTTCGGGGAATGCGCTCCAATGAGAAAGACGCAATACGCCAAGGGAAAAGCATGGACGTTACTCAACGCGGCCAGTGGAGTAAAAAGGCACAAGGTAAAAACTATGGCGAGTGCGCCTATTGCCTTCTCCTTTAATTTAGGATGCAGCCACAACGCCAATGGGACAACCGTGCCATAAAGAACAAGGACGCCCTTGTGATAAAAGGAATTCCTGTCCATCACATCGGAAGCATAAGGAAAGGCAGATATCCAGAAGAATAATGGAATAATAATTCTCCACGGCGGGCCTACCCAGGCACGAACCGCATCCGGCCATAGCTTCTTCATGGCTTTCTAGGCTAGCGCAGGCTCTAGGCCATAGTCCTCATCCCTAGGGCTGACTAGACTGGCGGGCATGCAGCACGAGTTCTTTGAGGTTGATGTTTTTGCCACGGGTGCCTTTAACGGTAATGCCTTGGCGGTGGTTGCGGGCGCCGATAGCCTAAGTACCGAGCAGATGCAGGCAATCGCGAACTGGACTAACTTTTCTGAGACCACTTTCCTGTTAGAGCCCAGTGACGCCCGCGCCGACTACCGCGTGCGCATTTTCACCCCCTATGAAGAGTTTGATTTTGCTGGCCATCCAACCTTGGGCAGCGCTGCCGCGTGGCGGGCGCTGGGCAACAAGCCGGGGACGGAGGGACGTATCGTCCAGGAGTGCGGCGCGGGGTTGGTGACCGTCCGCGAAGAGGGCGAAGTCTTGTCCTTTGCTACCCCGCCGCTGCGCCGCGAAGAACCGCTAAGCCCAGCGGATCTGAAGGAGGCCTGCGGTGGGCTGGGGCTAGATGGGTCGGATATTGTGGACCATGGCTGGGTGGACAATGGCCCGGGCTGGCGCCTACTCCAATTACGCGATGCCGAGGCGGTGCGTGCGGTTAAGCCCCAGGGCAAGCGCCCCAAGGTCGGCGTTGTGGGCCTTAATCCCAACGCCGCAGAGAGCGAGCCGGCCTACGAGGTGCGGGCCTTTACCACCCAATTCGAAGACCCAGTCACCGGTTCTTTCAATGGCGGCGCCGCACAGTTTATGCGCTCGCGCAACTTGGTGCCGGCACGCTATACCGCAACACAAGGCAGCCAAATAGGCCGGGCGGGCGAAGTATTTATCAACGATGACGGCACGGATATTTGGGTGGGCGGTCGCGCCCAGATTCGCGTGCGCGGAGCACTGGAGGTTTAGATGCAGCTCCATCACGATTTTGCCCAGAAGCTTCCCCACTTGGTTCGCCCCACCGAGGGTGAGGAGCAGCCGAACCCAGAGATGGTCATCTTAAACGAGGAACTCGCCATGGAGTTAGGACTCGACCCGGACTGGCTGCGCTCCTCCGAGGGCATGGATTTCCTTACCGGCCGCGCGGGCGGCCACGCCATGGCCTATTCCGGCTTCCAATTCGGTGCGTTTAACCCGCAGATGGGAGACGGCCGAGCCATGCTTTTGGGCGAGGTGGATAAGGACGGGCGGCTATGGGATCTCCATGCCAAGGGAACTGGACTTACTCCCTTTTCCCGCCTCGGGTCCGATGGCCGCGGAACGCTGTCTTCCATGCTGCGCGAGTACCTAGTCTCTGAGGCTATGCATGCCTTGGGTGTTCCCACCACCCGGGCGCTGGCGGTTATCTCCACCGGACGGCCCATTCAGCGCGGGCACGTGCAACCGGCCGGGATTGTGGTACGCGTGGCAGCCAGCCATATCCGCGTCGGCACCTTTCACCTAGCCGCGCAGACGGATTACACCCGGCAGTTGGCCGACTATGCCATTGCGCGCCACTGCCCTGGCGCGGACTACCAGGAATTTTTCACCCAGGTGATGGATGCGCAGATCCGCACAGTGTCCCGCTGGATGCGCTTGGGCTTTATCCACGGCGTGATGAATACGGATAACACCACCATCTCTGGCGAAACCATTGACTATGGCCCCTGCGCCTTCATGGAGGCCTATTCGCCCGCGACGGTCTTTTCCAGCATCGATAGGCAAGGCCGTTATGCCTTTGGCAATCAACCTTCCATCCTGGGATGGAACCTGGCCCGCTTGGCGGAATCCCTCCTGCCGCTTTTTGATATAGACATGAATAAGGCCATGGACTTTGCCCAAGAATCCATCAACGGCTTTACCGAGCGCTTTGAGGACCAGCACAGGGAAGATTTAGCAAAGGCTTTGGATACCTCTCAAGAAGTCGCTTCTTCTTATGCGGCTGCCATGCAGCTCAACGGCCCAGATATCACGCTGGCTCACCGCGCTCTTGCCGACGCCGCCGCCGGTCACCCCACCCACGCCCGCGAGCTCTTTGCTGAGGGAGACTTCTTGGACGACTACCTTGCGTCCTCTCCCGATCCTTCCCGTGTTGATAGGGCCATGCCGCGGGTCATCCCGCGCAACCTCGCCGTAGAATCCGCGCTGGATGCTGCCGAACGCGGGGAGTTGGGCCCGTATCAGGAGCTTCTCCACGCGGTCACCCACCCGTGGGAGCCCAATCCAACGTTCGAATCGCCGGATCCTAATGGTCTCGAGGGCTACCTCACCTACTGCGGCACCTAATCCCCACCTTGCCCAAAGCGCACGAAACCCCTGCACCACAACGGCAGCGGTGCAGGGGCTAACGAGACAGAAGCCGGCTTTAGCGGTCCAGCTTCAGGGTCTTCTGGGTGTACTCCCACATCTCGTCGTACAGCTTCTCATCGTTGCGCAGCTTGACGCCATAAGACGGAACCATCTCGCGGATCTTGTCTGCCCAATCAATCATGCGCTCGCCGAAGCAACGCTCCAGCAGCTCCAGCATGACGGCCGGGGCAATGGATGCACCCGGGGAAGCGCCGAGCAGGCCGGCGATATTGCCCTCCTGGTTATTCACCAAGGTGGTGCCAAACTCGAGGGAGCCGAACTGCGGAGCACCAGCAGGCTTAATCACCTGGACGCGCTGGCCAGCGATAACGGTCTCCCAGTCGCTTTCCTTTGCTTCCGGTACGTACTCGCGCAGGGCCTCCACACGGTCCGAGAAGCTCTTGCGCACCTCATCCACCAGGTACTTGGTCAGGCCGAACTCCTGCACGGCAACGCCGAGGTAAGAGGTGATGTTGTCTGGGCGGATGGACTTGAACAGGTCCAGGTAGGTGCCCTTCTTCAGGAACTTCGGGCTCCAACCACCGTA
Organism: Corynebacterium sp. MSK122; assembly: GCF_030229435.2. Classification (NCBI taxonomy): domain Bacteria; kingdom Bacillati; phylum Actinomycetota; class Actinomycetes; order Mycobacteriales; family Corynebacteriaceae; genus Corynebacterium; species Corynebacterium sp. MSK122. Next base: position 93,011 of record NZ_JASPHV020000006.1, read on the forward strand.
AGGACCGAAAAGCAGGCCCTTCTCGCCGTCGATAACGCGGGTATCCAGGTGCGGCACGGACATTGGCGGGGCGCCCACAGCGGCCTTGCCGTAGACCTTTGCCTGGTGCTGCTCAATAAGTTCAGGGTTCTTGGAACGCAGCCACAGACCGGATACTGGGAAGCCTGCGTAACCGGCAACTTCCTTCACCTTTGCCTTGCGCAGCAGGTCCAGGGCGTAACCGCCGGCACCAACGAAGACGAACTTTGCCTTAACTACAGTGATGTCACCGGTGTGCTTGTTCTTGGAGTACACCTTCCACGCGGAGCCATCACGCTTGATATCGATGACTTCATGTCCGTAGCGGATCTCGGTGCCGGAGGCCTTAGCTGCGGTCAGGAATTGCTTGGTCAGCGCGCCAAAGTTGACGTCAGTACCAGCGTCGGTCCAGGAAATGGCCACCTTATTGGAGAAGTCACGGCCCTTCGCCATCAGCGGCAGCTTCTCAGCAAAGTCGGAATCATCTGCGGAGAACTGCATGCCCGGGAACATGTGCTTCTCGCTCAGCACATCATAGCGGCGCTTGAGGTAATCTACCTGGATTTCACCCTGTGCGAAGGACACGTGCGGAACCGGGTTAATGAATTCGCTCGGGTCGGTGAGAATACCGTTGTTGAGCTGGTGGGACCAGAACTGGCGAGACTTCTGGAACTTCTCGTTGATGCCCAGAGCCTTGGAGATATCAATGCGGCCATTCTTCTCCGGGGTGTAGTTCAGCTCGCACAGCGCGGAGTGACCGGTACCGGCGTTATTCCATGGGGAGGAGGACTCCAATGCGGGGCCATCGAGGCGCTCAAAGACCATCTGAGTCCAGCTGGGCTCCAACTCGCGGAGCATAGCACCCAGGGTGGCGCTCATGATGCCAGCACCGATAAGTGCTACATCGACCTCGTCTACAACCTGTGCTGTCTTCTTAGCGGAGGACACTGTGTTATTACCTCTTCGAATTGAAAATAGATATCCATCGGCGCGGTCTACGCCTTGATTTTTAGCGCTTAGCGCCCCGCGCCACCATCGCTGCACTATGACAACCTGGTAGTGCGTCACGCATTAAGGCCTTACTCTACGCTTTTCTCATCCAATTTGGGATTCCTCCCCCAGACCAGTGACAACAATGTGGGAATTTCTGCCCCCAGTATTTAACCCCCACCGGCAGCACCATAAATTCTTAATTGCACCTAGAATCGAGGCATGGTTACACACTCTCCGGTATGGGGCCCAGACAAACTTGGCCCTGACTATGAAGCTGCCACCATTGACTTAGGCGCGGACCCCGATGGCGAGGGCGACGTGGTCACCACGCTGGTGCACTACGCGCCGAAGCAGGCGGAAGGTACTGCACGTCAGTCAGCCACCCCGTCACGCCCGGCGCTGGTGTGGCTACACGGCATGACCGATTATTTCTTCCACACCCACGTAGCGGAGCACTTTGCCGCCAAGGGTTATGACTTTTATGCCATCGATCTGCGCAAGTGCGGCCGCTCGCGCCGCTCGGGCCAGTCGTGGCACTATGTATCGGATTTGGCGTTCTATTTCGCTGACCTCACCGCCGCACTCGATGCCATCCCCAATGATGAGGTCGTCTTCATCGCCCACTCCACCGGTGGCTTGATCGCCCCGCTGTGGATGGATCATCTGCGCCGAACCGACCAAGAACGCCACCAGCGCTTAGCGGGCCTCATCCTTAATAGTCCATGGCTCGACATGATGGGCGTGCCTGGCCAGATTCTCACCCCCCTCAAGCCGTTGCTCTATGCGCTAGGCCGCATAGCGCCCATGACTCCCCTGCCCGGTGGCAACCTCACCGCCTATGGCGAGTCCGTACACAAGGATTTCTACGGCGACTGGGATTTTGATCTTCGCTTCAAGCCATTGGCCGGCCATAAGAAATATGTCGGCTGGATAGCCGCGGTGTTCCATGGCTTTGATGCTATCCACAGCGGCCGCGTTGATGCCGGCGTCCCCATCTTGACGCTGCAGTCCACCCGAACCCTATTGGGTCAGCCGTACTCCGACGGCGTGAACCACGCGGATGTCATCATCGACGTTGCGCAAACGCGACGCTGGGCAAAGGAACTCAGTGCTCACTACACCTTGCATCCCATCAAGGGTGCTAGGCACGATGTGTTCCTATCGCTTCCGGACCCGCTCCAAGAAGCTTTTGATACCTGTGATAAGTGGCTGCCCACCGTCCTCGATACTCCACAATCCACTCAGTAATTTAGTCCCTATATATAAGGAATAAACGTGACTACTTCACACCAGTCCCACACGCCCGCTGCCGAGGAACATTTCGACCTCATCATCATCGGCACCGGCTCCGGAAACTCCATCCCTAGCCCGGATTTTGACGACCAGAAAATCGCCATCATTGAAGAGGGCACCTTCGGCGGCACCTGTCTCAACGTAGGCTGCATTCCCACCAAGATGTATGTCTATGCCGCCGATATTGCCCTAGCGGCGCGCGAGGCCGGCCGTCTAGGCCTAGATGCTCAGGTCAATAGCGTGGATTGGGATTCCATCGTGGACCGGGTCTTTACCAACCGCATTGACCAAATTGCCAAGGGCGGCGAGCAGTACCGCCGCGGTGAGGAAACGCCAAATATCACCGTGTACGACGAGCACGCACGTTTTGTCGGTCCGAAGACCATTCAGACCGGCGAACATGTCATCAGCGGCGACCAGATCGTCATTGCCGCCGGCTCCCGTCCGGTGATTCCGGAGGTCTATGCCAACTCGGGCGTGAAGTACTACACCAATGAAGACATCATGCGCATGGACCACCAGCCAGAAAGCCTCATTGTGGTAGGCGGTGGCTATATCGCCATGGAGTTTGCCCATGTCTTTGACGGCCTCGGCACCAAGGTGACCGTGGTCAATCGCTCCGAGACCTTGCTGCGCCACTTGGATGATGACGTGTCCAGCCGCTTCAACCAGATTGCTCGCGATCGCTTCGACGTGTGCATAGCCAATGGCACCAAGCTCGAAAAGACCGGCAATGGAGTGCGGTTGGAGCTCGACAATGGTGGGTCCGTGGAAGCAGAAGCGATTCTCGTTGCAACCGGGCGCACCCCAAACGGCGATCAGATGGATCTGGACAAGGCAGGCATTGAGCTGCTTGCCGACGCCCGCGTAAGCACCGACGAGTTCGGCCGCACCACCGCCGAGGGCGTTTGGGCGCTTGGCGACGTCTCCTCGCCGTACATGCTCAAGCACGTTGCTAATGCCGAGACCCGCGCCGTGCAGCACAACATGCTCCACCCAGAGGATCTCCGCCCACTTCCCCACGACAATGTCCCCGCTGCGATCTTTACCCATCCACAAATCGCCACAGTGGGCCTAACTGAGAAGCAGGCGCGCCAGAAGGGCTTCGACGTCACCGTCAAGGTACAGAACTTTGGCGACGTTGCCTACGGCTGGGCTATGGAAGATCACACAGGCATCTGCAAGCTAGTAGCAGACCGCTCCACTGGGCAGCTTCTCGGCGCTCACCTCATGGGTCCGCAGGCCTCTACCCTAATCCAGCAATTGATTACCGCGATGGCCTACAAGTTGGACATGCGGGAGTTCACTCGCAACCAATATTGGATCCACCCTGCGCTGCCCGAAGTAGTGGAAAATGCCCTTTTGGGACTGGAGTGGAATAAGTGAACCGTTACGTAAGCTTTCTCATATTCTTCCAGTTTCTTCCCAGGTTTTAGGTCGTTTTTCACTTCACACCAAGGAAGCCCCATTCACAATTACAGGCAATTCACCACCACAAAGGGGCCCAAATTAATCTAATCGCTGAAATTCCAGTCTTTGACGCGCAAAAGGACGGGAGTTTTACTAAATTCACTCGAAATACCGGCCCAAGCCGATAGGCACGCGTCATCGCTTTTACTAATTCTGCCAGATTCTCAATTGCATTTTGGTTCCCCCACTGCAAAACATTGCTAATACCCTTAAAGGTAGTTTTGAAATATCCAACCTTGATATAGCTACCGCAGTCGCCCTCGCATTCGGCGACACCGTCATTGTCTCCGCTGACTTGACCGATTGACCCAAGTAGAGCAGATCATTTGGAGCGGGCTAACCGTTTCAAGACAGAAAAGGCAGCAAAACCCAATCCGGGCAACTGCTCCCCTTCCCTGTAATCTAGGGTTTACAATTAGATCGACGGCAATGAGCAGTTAAAGGCGTTGGCGTCATTGGCTCCTCCAAGGACTTTTCCGCGATCCTGCGTGGGCAAATGGTCTTCCAGGGCCAGCGCCATACAGGGATCAGCGCTCTGCGTAATGGCAAGATCAGCCCAGTTTTTCGGCCACTCTAAGTTGTCAAGGACTTCAATGCTGGCGACTTCGAGTGCACGTCTTCGTCCTCTAAAATCGGCTCAACAGTTAGCGAAAGACTCGCAAGTGACCGGCAACTGCCACCTGCACCAAGTGGATAGCGAGTCGTGTTCTACGCCCGGTTCTTCTCGGCCAAAACTCCACACTTCGAAGATGTGACCGGTGATTATAACTTCGCCATAACAACGGATCTATCCACAAGTTCTGGGCATAATCCTCCGCTAATTGCTGGCGACATGTTGGGGCTAGAAAGCTAAGGCTTACACGCGGTTGCCTTCTTAGAAGGAGACCCTTTTACTATGCGCCTGTTCACTACTTAGGACGGGTTGGTTTCCACAAGGCGCCGGCAAGCATACGCAAGGCCGACTCCACCTCCCTGCCAAGGGCCGTGTGGAGGCAGCCTTTGTTAAATAGTTTTAGTCCTCGTCGGGGATGGTGAGAATTTCGTTGCCATCCTCGGTAATGACAAGGGTGTGCTCAAACTGGGCGGTGAACTTGCCGTCGGTGTTTTGGACCGTCCAGTCATCATCCCAAATTTCATAGTCCAAGGAGCCTAGGTTAATCATCGGCTCAACAGTCAGGGTCATACCAGGCTCAAGGATGTCGCGGTACACCGTCGAGTCATGGTGTAGGACCACAAGACCGTTGTGGAAGGTTGGGCCGACTCCGTGGCCGGTGAAATCGCGCACGACGTTGTAGCCGAAGCGCTTGGCATAAGACTCAATAACGCGGCCGATGACGTTAATCTCACGGCCGGGCTTTGCGGCCTTAATACCGCGCATGGTGGCCTCCTTGGTGCGCTCTACCAGCAGGCGGTGTTCCTCGGAAACATTACCGGCGAGGAAGGTGGCGTTATTATCGCCGTGGACGCCATTCTTATAAGCGGTGATATCGATATTGACGATGTCGCCATCCTCAATCACGGTGGTATCCGGGATGCCGTGGCAAACAATCTCATTGAGGGAAACACAGCTGGATTTGGGGAAGCCGCGGTAGCCTAGCGTAGACGGGTAAGCGCCGTGGTCACACATGTACTCGTGCGCGACGCGGTCTACATAATCGGTAGTTACGCCCGGCTGCACGGCCTTGCCTGCCTCCTTGAGGGCGTTGGCTGCAATCTTGCAGGCCTCACGCATCTTCTCAATGACCTCTGGGGACTGGACGTAGGGCTCGCCTACGGCCTCCTGCACCTCGTCCTTCCACACGTACTCTGGGCGCTCGATGCTCTCCGGCACGGTAAGGATCGGAGTGGGCTTGCCTGGCTTTAGCTTTCCTCGGTTACTCATGGTTTCCCATGGTAGTCCTCCACGCCCATAATGCAGCAGCCGGGGTCACGAGGACAGGCGGGGTTTCTACCCTTCGGCCGGCGGAGCCGCACCCTCGTGCGGTCCGGACCGGTAGTCATCGACCTTCTGCAAAAAGTTGCTAGTGATATTGACCGAGACATCGGAGCCGCCACCCAAGACCACGAGGGTGGCAAAGGCAATATCGTCTTCCTCGCGGTAGCCGGTAAACCAAGCGTGCGAACCCTCGTTAATCTCGGCCTCACCGGTCTTGCCGTAAATCGTGCCACCCGCTGCCATGCTGCGGGCAGTACCGTTGGTGACTACTTGGCGCATCATGCCGCGGACGTTATCTAGCACGGGCTTCGAAATCTGCTGCGGCTTATCGGAGGCTTTGGTTTCGTGGCCTTCGATAAGCGTGGGCGTAGGCGTCTTGCCATTGGCAACCGTTGCGGAGACAAGCGCCATGCCGAAAGGGCTAGCCAAGTCGTAACCCTGTCCATAGCCAGCTTCAGTGCGCTCCAGTGCTTCTTTGCCCTCCGGAATGGAACCGGTAATGGTAGTAAGGCCTGGGATATCGTATTCCACTCCGAAGCCGAACTTCTTTCCCATGTCTTTCAACTCACCAGGCTTAAGCTTGGTGGAGATATCCGCGAAAGTAGTGTTGCACGATTGTGCAAAGGCTTGGCTGAGCGGAACGCTGCCTAGGGTGAAGGCATTATAGTTGGTCACCACGCGGCCAAAGATGTCCATGGTGCCCGGGCACGGCACGATGGAATCGGTATTAAGGCCCTGGTTTTCTACACCCGCCGCGGCAGTGAGAATCTTGAACACTGAGCCGGGTGGGTACTGGCCTTGGAGGGCTACGTCGCCGTCCTCATCGGCCTTCTCGGTTTGGGCGACGGCCAAAATATCGCCATTAGAAGGCCGGATGGCTACGAGCATAGCTTGCGAATCCGAGCGCTCGTTTACCGCTTCTTGTGCGGCGCGCTGCACGTCGTAATCAAGGCCCACCTTAATCGACGGCGCAGCATTAGGCGCATGCTTCTCGACGTCCGAAAGCGCCGCACCATTCTCATTGACCACGGAGATGGACCAGCCAGTTTGACCATCGACCTCGTCTTGGACCGCAGAGCGCACGCGCGACATAAGATCGGGGGCTAACCCGCGGTCGCGGGTAACCAAGGCTGGTTCCTCGTTAAGGCGCACGCCGTCCATGCCCTCCACCTTCGGGCGCACCGCCTTGGCTTGGTCCTCCGTGAACATAGTTACGGAGTAAGAACCGTCTGCATCCTCCAATTTCTTGGTCAAATCCTTGGCATCAATCTCTGCAATTGAATCATCCTGGCGATGGGCCGCTGCCAACGCGCCGCTAATCTTTGACGCGGTAGGGCGCACATCCTCCAAGGAACTGGTATCTACCACCAGCCGGTAGTTCAGCCCCGGGCTCATCAATTCCACTCCGTTGGAAGAAACCACGCTGGCACGCTTTGCTTCCAATGCGCGCAGCTCTAGGTGCTGATTTGCTCCCAGATCGGGGTGGATAAGGCTTGGCTTCCACCGCACCGTCCACTCATCCTCAGTCTTGGTCAGCGTCATCTGCGTGTCATAGCTCAAGGTACGATCCTTAGGCAGATCCCAGGTGACCTTGTAGTTCGCCGTGGCGAGGTTCTCATCTTGGTCCACGCCTTCAAGCTCAATGTCGAGCCCCTCGGCCTGCAGGCCGGAGTAGGTGGCATCGAGGGCGGAGGTGGCGTCGGAGGGGGCATCGGTAAGCGCGGCTAAGCCGTCATTATTGCGGGATTCCATCCCCTGAAGGAATTCTTCCGCGACCGGTTCCGCAGAAACCGGCTTCGGTGTACAGGCAACCACGCTGGTGGAGGCGAGCGTGATAGTTGCAACCAGCGCGACCAACTTCTTCATGTCTTGGCACTCTAGCAGCGCAAGCGCCAAAAAAGACTGCCCCACACCGAAGTGCGGGGCAGTCTGCTCAAAGTGGGTAAATTACCGGGTTACGCGAACCTCAGCCTTGGCGCCTTCCACGGCTTCCATACCTTGCTCATCGGCAATGCGCATGGCCTCTTCAATGAGGGTTTCCACAATCTTGTCCTCCGGCACGGTACGAACGACCTCGCCCTTAACAAAGATCTGACCCTTGCCATTGCCGGAGGCAACGCCGAGGTCGGCATCGCGGGCCTCACCCGGACCGTTAACAACACAACCCATCACGGCAACGCGCAGCGGGAACTCCATGCCCTCCAAGCCGGCGGTAACTTCCTCCGCTAGCTTGTAAACGTCCACCTGGGCGCGGCCGCAGGACGGGCAGGAAACGATTTCCAGTTTGCGCGGGCGCAGGTTGAGCGACTGCAGAATCTGGTCGCCCACCTTGATTTCCTCTACCGGCGGAGCGGACAGGGACACGCGAATGGTATCGCCAATGCCTTCTGCCAACAGTGCGCCAAAGGCAACCGAAGACTTGATGGTGCCCATGAACTTCGGACCGGCCTCGGTCACGCCGAGGTGCAGCGGGTAATCAGTCTTTTCCGCCAGCTGGCGGTAGGCCTCCACCATCAGAACCGGATCAGAGTGCTTAACGGAAATAGCGATATCGCCATAACCGTGCTCCTCAAACAGGCCAGCCTCCCAAATAGCGGACTCGACGAGTGCCTCCGGGGTGGCCTTGCCATACTTTTCCAGCAAGCGCTTGTCCAATGAACCACCATTCACGCCGATGCGGATAGGAATGCCGGCATCGCCGGCTGCCTTAGCAACTTCCTTCACGCGGCCATCAAACTCGCGGATATTGCCTGGGTTCACGCGGATGGCGGCGCAACCAGCATCGATGGCCTGGAAGATGTACTTAGGCTGGAAGTGGATATCCGCAATCACCGGGATGGGAGATTTCTTGGCAATGGCCGGAAGCGCTTCCGCATCGATGGGCTTAGGGCAAGCCACGCGCACGATATCGCAGCCGGAAGCGGTCAGCTGCGCGATCTGCTGCAGCGTGCCATTGATGTCGTGCGTCTTCGTATTGGTCATCGACTGCACCGAAATTGGTGAGTCAGAGCCGACACCGACCGGGCCCACCTGCAGCTGACGAGTCTTGCGGCGTGGGTGCAGGACTGGTGGTGGGCCATCTGGGATCCCTAGACCGATGGGGGTCGACATGAATTCTCCTTGTTGAAGCACAGTAAGTACATACGGTGGGTGATTAACGCCCCCACTCTAGCACTGCTTGCTTTATGCCTGAAGTGCACGCAGCGGGGGCTACGGCGGCTAGCCAAATAGCCGTATGGGGTTGACCACATCGGCGACGATGACGATGACACCAACGCCCATTAGCAGCGCGGCTATAACGTAGGTCACCGGCATCAACTTGGTGTAATCGGCCGGGCCCAGAGCGGGCTTACCTGCCAGCTTGCGGATGCCATCGCGCAGCTTTTCATAGATGATGACTGCGATATGTCCGCCGTCGAAAGGCGGCAGCGGAATCAGGTTAAAGAGTGCGAGGAAGAAGTTCAGTGTAGCCAGCATCATAAAGAACATTGACCACAGGGAGCGCTCCGCCAATTCGCCGCCCACGCGAGAAGCGCCGACGACGGACATCGGGCCATCGGCCTCGCGTTCGTGGCCGAAGATGGAGGCCACCACACCCGGAATTTTGCCGGGGAATTGCTTGAGACCATCGACCGTTGCGCCCAGCGAATAGGTGCTAAAGCGCCAGGTTGCCGGTAGGGCGTCGACGGCGTCGTGCTTTTCGACGACATCGATAAGTTGATTGCTCAGCCCGATTGAGCCAGCGTCTACTAACTCGCCATCTTGGTTCAACCGCTTGACCGTATCGAGGTGGACTGAGAAGTCCCTGTCTTCCCCACCGCGCTCGACCGTCAGCGTGATGGTCTCGCCAGGGCGCTGCATTACCTCATCGCGCAGCTGGGTAAAAGAATCCAGCTTCTGACCATCGAGGGCCACAATAATATCGCCCTCCTGCACGCCGGCCTTTCCAGCAGGGCCTTTACCCGTGCACGTTTCTAGCTCTTGGTTCGGCTTCTGATTGGCCGAGCAAGTCACCTCGCCCACACGCGGGCGCACATCAGCATCCGGGTTGGGCAGGCCAGCCGTCATCGCCACAAAATAGAGGATGACAAAGCCCAAAATCAGGTTGACAGCGATGCCGCCGGCCATCACGATTATGCGCTGCCACCACGGCTTTTTATACATCGCATGGGGCTCTTCTTCCTCAGTGAGGAATTCATCCTGCGCGGTCATGCCAGCGATATCACAAAACCCGCCTACTGGGAAGGCCGCAAGTCCATATTCGGTGTGGCCCTTCCGGAAGGAAAAAAGGCGCGGCCCAAAGCCAATAAAATAGCGGCGCACGCGCATGCCAAAGGCACGCGCGGTGAGCATATGGCCTGCTTCGTGCAGCGCTACGGTAAGCCCGATGCCGAGGGCGAAAAACACAATGCCCAGCAAGTTTGCCATGGTGTGAAAGCTTTCTAGTCAGCCAGCGAATCAATCAGCGCATTCGCGCGCCTGCGCGCCTCGCCTTCCACCGCGAGGATTTCATCGAGGCTAGAGACTACACCAGCAAACTCGGATGCGGAATCAAGGATCCTGCCCACGACGTCCACGATCTCCGGGAAATGGATGCGCCCGGACAAGAACGCGGCCGCTGCCTCCTCATTGGCGGCGTTGTAGATGACCCCTGTTCCCTCAGCCGCGGCCCTGCGGGCGAGGTTGACGGCGGGAAAGGCGGCATCGTCAAGCGGCTCAAAACGCCAATCATGCGCCTGCGCAAAGTCCAAGGCTGGCTGGGCACCTGGTACGCGGTGCGGCCAATTCAGCGCTAGCGAAATGGGCAGCTTCATCGACGGTGGCGAGACCTGAGCAATCGTGCAGCCGTCCTTGAAGGTGGCCATGGAGTGAATGATGGACTGCGGGTGCACGGTGACGTCGATGCGCTCTGGGGCGATGTCAAAGAGCAGGGTGGCTTCAATAAGCTCCAGGCCCTTGTTAATGAGGGTGGCAGAGTTAAGGGTATTCATCTGCCCCATGGACCACGTAGGGTGCTGCGCTGCCTGCTCAGGGGTCACATCCCACATCTCTTCGCGCGACCAACCGCGGAAGGGGCCACCAGAGGCGGTAAGGACGAGCTTATCCAGCTCCCCCTCCTCGCCGGCACGCAGGCACTGCGCCATGGCGGAGTGTTCTGAGTCAACAGGGATAATCTGGCCAGGGCGCGCCTTCTGCGTAACCAGCGTGCCGCCCGCGACGAGGGATTCCTTATTGGCCAAGGCTAGGTACTCGCCCATCTCCAAGGTGGCCAAGGTGGCCTTGAGCCCCAAAGAACCCACCAAGGCATTGAGTACCGTATCGGCCGGGGTTGAGCGCACTAGGTCCTCTGCAGCGTCGGCGCCACTCAAAACCGAACCGCCTAAAGCAGCCGACACCTCGGCCGCGGCGCCCTCGTTGGCCACGGCAACGTGGTCAAACAAAAGGTTGAGGCTACGGGCTTGTTCGATGATGAGCTGCGGGTTGGAGCCCCCCGCAGCGATTCCCACGACGTCGAATTTATCGGGATTATCCGCAATGACTTCCAGAGCCTGCGTGCCGATTGAACCGGTGGAACCAAGAATGAGTATTCGCTGAGTAGTCACGCTTCCACCCTAGCGCCCACCACCATTGGGCGGGCGCGGCAGGTACGTCGCACTGCGACGGGGGTGTTTAATCGCCATCTAAGGTGCGATGTTTTAGAATGTGTAGCAGACAAATGGCATTGGTGTGCCCGCATGCCCATCGCACAGACGGACACACGCAGAAGCGAAGGAGAGCAAGTGTCTTCCCACAAGCCGGTACCGCAGGTATTTGACGGTGTTTCTACTGAGGACGTTCCATCCGCAGGATTCGGTTGGTCCCGCATCAGCCGCTCTGGCGTACAGATCGCCGGTTGGATCTCTGTCCTGTTCCTGCTTGCCTACAACTTTGGTAACCACCACGGTCACGTTGAGACCATCTGGCTCATTGCCTTGGCTATCTTGCTCGCCGTTGGCCTGCTCATCCACGCTTTCCAGCCTAAGTTGCACCAGGTTCGCACCGTAACCGCTCGCAACCAGCCGGTGGGCCACCAGGAGCCGGACTGGGTCTACGACCAGAAGACCAACACCGGCGTATATGCCGAGCTGACCGATTCCCAGCTGCGCGCCCTCAACATTGAGCCTTCCCGCGTTTCTCACCTGCGCGTTGAGCCAGGCACCAACAACGCCACCCCGGTTACCTCCGGCAAGCACGCGCTCTAAGCTTTTAGTACGCTTTAGCTACCGCCGCCCTTCCCCGCGAAGGCCGGCGGTTTCTTTATGCCTCCGCTTGGCGACGCCCCTCCTACTCACCAACACATTCTGTCGTTTAGGCCCCACTCCCAGCCCGACGAACCCAACCGCGCCTGCGAGGGCCGCGATGCGGCCACTGCCGCGGGGACCAGAGGGTTAAGACACCCAGTGCCCCACCTTGGCGTATATCTCAGGCAAGGAGTTGTCCACGCGTTTGCCGCTTACCCGGAGGGCAACGATATAGCACGCAACGGGAACCGCGATGACTAGGATAAACCCCAGCACAACCAGCGCCATATTCGAGCCGTAGCCGATGGCCATTGGGATTACGCCAGGGATAATCGGCGTCCAGCCAATAAACAGGCTCAAGATTGCGCTTAAGAACGCGCTGGCCGAGTAGCCGGATTTATCCGCCCACATACTGCCACCGGGCCGCGCGGTGGCAAAGGGATTAAAGGTGGAAAGCAGCAATGACAATCCCGCAGAAGAAATGAAAATTCCCAGTGCTACCACCATCAAGCACCCGGTAAGCGCTTTGTCGGCGCTCACTGTGAAAAGCACCGCCGCCGAGAGGACGAAGGTTATGGCTGTGGGCGCCAAGTGCGCCCAGTGCCGCGCGTAGAGCAAGGTGCGCGGACGAACTGGGGCGGCCATCTTTACCCACAGGCTTGGACCGTCGTAACCAAAATCATTAGTGGCTACCATTCCGCCGAAGAGTCCCAGAAATAGCACTCCTATAGACGGCAAGTCGGAATCAGTAGTAAAGCCCTGAATGATAAAGACGATTGCCAAAATCGGCTGCATGATGATGGTGCCGATAAGGCGAGAGTCACGGAAGATGTAGCGCAGCGAGCGCGTAAATTCCATGGCAGCCGGACCGCGATAGGAAAAGGTGCCCAAGGAAAAGCGGCTTACCCCTTTGGCCTTTTCGCGGCGTTGGTGCACCGGAGAGGAGAGTGTGCGGCGCTCGAATTGCAGGCGCAGCAACCGGTGCCACGCCCACACGGCTGCGCCCAACGACGCCGCGGCGATGAGGACCTGTGCAAGTGCCACCGCCAGTTGGCCTTGGGCGAGCGCGAGCGCCCAGCCCACTGGTGCGCCTACGGGCGTCCATGCCAACCCCTCGCCGACAGTTCCCAATGGGAAGTCAGAGCCAGCAAGGAAAGCAAGCCGATTAGAACCAAAGATGAGTAAGAACACCGCCAGCGCACCCAAAACTTTAAGGGAGGTCGAGCTTAGCTCCGCGACAGTAGCCCCGACATAGACCGCGAGGTCCACTAAAACCAGCGTCAGCACTAGGGCAAAGAGCATACCCAGGCAGAAGGGCACGATGAACAATGCTTTGCCATTGGCCGCCAAGATCACACTTCCCGCCACCGCATAGGCGATGGAGAGCAAGACAGATACTGGAGCGCGCAGATTGAGTATTGAGGCAATAGCTAGTGCCGGTGTGATGTCTTTTAACCGCACCGGCAACGCGGAAAGTTCACGGGCAGAAAGCTTATTCTCCCCGCTGGGCATGATGAGGGTGATAACGATATAGGCAAGCGTGCCTACAGCGGGGGCCACGGCCAGCGCTTGCATTTTTCCAGTGCCGATGGAGATATCTGCCGCAGCAAGAGCTCCTAGCGACGCAAGGCCTAAGAGTCCGTAGAGCAATAGGCAGATAGGGATCATGACCGCCGCGGCATTCGCCTTGAGATTGCGCGCCCACAGTGTGCGGTGCAGCTTGAGGAGCGTCGAAGTCATTGAACCTACGCCTCCCCTTCCCCACGCTGCGGCTCGCCGCTTTCACGACGCAGCCAGTCGAAAGAGCGCGCATCAAAGTCACTCCCACCGGCAAAGTGGATGAAGGCATCCGTCAGGCTGCCGCCTTGGCGCACCTCCTCGACGTGACCAGCAGATAACACCTGTCCTCCCGCGATAATGGCTACATGATCACACAATCCTTCTACCAATTGCATAACGTGTGAAGACAGGATTACGGTGCCACCGCGGGCGACATAGGCGCGCAAGAGCTCCTGAATGAGCTGGCCCGAGACTGGGTCCACCGCTTCCAAAGGCTCGTCGAGGATCACGACTTCCGGATTATGCAAAAGCGCACCTGCCAAAAGGATCTTCTTAGTCATGCCGGCGGAATAGTCCGCGATGGGTTTATCGGCGGCTTCGGCAAGCTGCAAGGCATCTAGCAGCTGTGCGCTGCGGCGCTCCACCTCGGTTTGGTTCATGCTGCGCAAAGCGCCTAGATAAAACAGGTACTCTGGGCCGGACAAGCGGTCAAAGACGGGAGCGCCATCAATGAGCAGGCCCATCGCTGCCTTGGCCGCAATCGGTTCCTGCCACGTATTGTGCCCAGCGATGAACGCCTCACCGCTATCTGGGCGCAGCAGGCCACACGCCATGGTCAACATGGTGGTCTTGCCAGCGCCGTTAGGGCCAACGATGCCATAAATAGAGCCCCGCGGGATGTCGAGGCTCAAATTCGACACCGCGGGGCGTCCAGCGAAAGATTTATTCAGACCGCGCACGGCAAAGGCCTGCGCGGTGGGATCATCTGCAAGCGGCGGATAATTCGGAATAATCATATCCGCCAATTTTATCAGTTAGGCGGACTTATCTTCCCGTTCATCCGCTGCGAGCTGACCACAAGCTGCCGCAATCTCATCGCCCTTGGTATCGCGCACCGTGCAAGGAACGCCTTGGGCCTGTACGCGGCGCACGAACTCGTCTTGGCGGTCCTGCGGGGCCGCATCCCATTCCGAGCCCGGTGTGGGGTTCAGCGGAATGACATTGACGTGAACCTTGGAGCCCAGCTTCTGATGCAGCTTGCGGCCCAGCATATCCGCGCGGAAATCTTGGTCATTCTTATCGCGAATCAGGGCATACTCAATAGACACGCGGCGAGCAGACTTATCCGCGTAATAACGCGCAGCATCGAGCACCTCATCGACGGACCAACGGTTATTGACCGGAACGAGGCCATCGCGCAGCTCATCATCCGGAGTGTGCAAGGAGACGGCGAGAGTGCAGGCCAAATCCTCGTCCGCCAGCTTACGGATTGCCGGAGCCAAGCCCACGGTGGACACAGTCACGTTGCGCTGAGAAAGACCAAAGCCGGCACCATCCTGGCCGGTAATCTGCCGCACGGCCTGCACCACACGCTTATAGTTAGCCAGCGGCTCCCCCATCCCCATGAAGACCACGTTGGACAGGCGGCCACCTTCTGCCGCCATTGCGGCTGCAGCATGGCGGAACTGCTCAACAATCTCGCCCGTAGACAAGTTACGGTCCAGACCGCCCTGGCCGGTAGCGCAGAACGGGCAGGCCATACCGCAGCCGGCCTGGGAAGAAATACACAACGTAGCGCGTCCTGGGTAGCGCATCAGAACCGACTCCAGCAGCGTGCCATCATGCAAACGCCACAGGGACTTAGTGGTCTCGCCGTCATCCGTGGAAGTAGTCCGGATAGGCTTCATGAGCTCAGGGAAGAAGGCTTCCTTAACTGCTTCGCGCTTGCCGGCGGGGATATCGGTCATATCCTCCACATTGTCGGTATAGTGCTCGTAATAGTGCTTAGCCAGCTGCTTTGCACGGAATTTAGGTAGGCCAATTTCTGCGAGCTTATCAATGCGCTCAGTTTCGGTCAGGTCGGCGAAGTGCTTAGGGGGAAGTCCGCGGCGCGGGGCGGAGAAGTTAAGTTTCACTGGTTGAGCCATAGTGTTGCCCATCTTTCCACGCTCTGCGTGGGTTTTTCCAATTGAAAGCCGTGCCAAGTGGCATAATCGACAGGTTTAAAGAAATAATGGATACATGACAAATCCGAATTACCCCGCAGATGACTTTTCTTCTTCCGACGCAGACCTCTCCTCGACGGAGATGAACGCTTCTGCACCGGAGACCGGTTCTAGCCTAGAGCCGACGGTCTCTGACTCTACTTCTCACTCCACCCAGCCTTCCGGCAAGGCGAAGGGATCTTTCGCAGCCAGCACGTGGATCGCGCTCATCGTAGGTTTCCTGCTACTGATTGTTCTCATTGTTTTCATCATGCAAAACCAGCACGCGGTCCCCATGAATTTCCTAGGCTGGTCCGGTGAGTTCCCTGCTGGAATCGCTTTCCTCATCTTCGCCATTGGCGGAGCACTCATCATGGCGCTAGTGGGTGGCTGGCGCATGTTTGAGTTGCGCCGCCAACTGCGCAAGCAGGCTCAGCAGGTATAGGTCTTAAAAGCCGCCTCTCCCCCTGTCCTGCCTTCTTAGGAGACGGACTATTGGGGAGAGGCGGCTTTTGCGTACCCACTGCTTCTATGGCGTGAACGTTGCCAGGAAGCTAATGGCCACCCAGGTGACCATGGCGGAAGGCAGCATGCCATCTAGGCGGTCCATCAGGCCCCCATGGCCTGGCAGCAGGGCCGACATGTCTTTGATTCCCAGCTCACGCTTAAACTGTGATTCCACTAAGTCGCCCAAGGTGGCGCAAATGACAAGGCCAAGCCCCATCAGGCCGCCCACCCAGGCATCGTGATGGAGCAAGAACTTAACGGTAAGCGCGCCGGTGACCACGCCAAAGAGGATGGACCCGGCAAAGCCCTCCCACGATTTCTTGGGGCTTACTGCAGGGGCCATGGGATGCGAGCCAAACATCACGCCAGCGATATAGCCACCAGTATCGGAGGCCACCACGCACAACATGAAGACCACGATGGAGGCGGCGCCACTGGCAAATGGGGTCGACACCAGCGACAGCATTGCTGCGAAGGTGGCAAAAAGCGGAATCCATGTCAGCACAAAAATGCCGACGGACATATCCCGCAGGTAGTTAATTGGTGGGCGATGGCGACCATTATGGAAGAGGCGACCAAACATAAGCGCCAGCACAGCGGTGACATAGACCGCGACAAGGCCGGGCGCGCCCAGTGGCCACGAGACCCACACCATAGCTTGGCCCAAAATAATGAGCAACGTCCGCGGAATATAGTAGGAATGCTCCCGCAGGCGGCTGAGCACCTCCCACATAGCAACGCCAACTGCAAGGGCCACGACCGCGTACCACGCGAGTGGGCCGGCCCATACGGCGAGCACGACAAGTGCGCCGAGGCCTACGCCGACGCCGATAGCGGCCGGCAAATCGCGGCCTGCGCCATTCTTCGGCTGAGGCAATCGGCGGTTAATGGCGTCACTCACCGTGACCGGCTCCTTTCACTGCTTCTATTGCGCCCCCTCGCTAACTTCCACTGCTCGACCTCCCCTACTCCAAACTTCGGAACTGTAGGCCGCGGAACAGAAAAAGCGCCGCCGGCCGGGGACGGGCACGGCGGCAATGACGTGAGGTCTTAGACCTCCATCAGCTCGTTTTCCTTATTTTCTACCAGCTTGTCCACCTGCTCGATGTAGCCGGAAGTAATCTTTTCCATTTCCTTTTCCGCTGCGATGACCTCGTCCTCGCCGGCGTCGCCGTCCTTCTGCAGCTTCTTCAACTGCTCCATGGCCTTGCGGCGAATATTACGGATAGCAATCTTGCCGTCCTCGCCCTTGCTCTTGGCCAGCTTCACCATTTCCTTACGACGCTCCTCCGTCAGCTGTGGAACGGTAACGCGCAGAACCTGACCATCGTTGGTGGGATTCACGCCCAAATCCGAGTTGCGGATGGAGTTTTCAATCTCATGAATCATGGACTGCTCATAAGGCTTGATAAGCAGCATGCGCGGCTCCGGTACGGAAATGGTAGCCATCTGGGTAATCGGGGTAGGTACACCGTAGTATTCGGCTACCAAGCCGTTGAACATAGTGGGATTCGCGCGGCCGGTACGAATGGTCACCAGCTGCTCGCGGGTGTGCTCGACGGAAGCGGTCATGTGCTCTTCTGCTTCGAGCTGAATCTCATCGATCATGAGGTTAAATCATCCTTAAACGAATAGGGGTGGCTGTATAAAAAGGTAGCAGGTTCGCAGCCCTTACAGTATTAGGACTGCACCAGCGTGCCGATAACTTCACCGCCGGCGGCGCGGGCGATATTACCCTCTTCCAGCAGGTTAAAGACCAAAATTGGCATATCATTGTCCATGCACAGGCTAAAGGCCGTGGCATCCGCAACCTTAAGGCCCTTTTCAATGACCTCACGCGGAGTGATTTCAGAGTACAGTTCCGCATCCGGGTTGGTGCGTGGGTCATCGGAGTAGACACCGTCGACTGCCTTGGCCAAGAAAAGAACCTCGGCACCAATTTCCAGGGCGCGCTGCGCGGCAGTGGTATCCGTGGAGAAGTACGGCATGCCCATGCCGGCGCCAAAGATAACCACACGGCCCTTTTCCAGGTGGCGGTCAGCGCGCAGCGGCAGGTACGGCTCGGCAATCTGCGCCATGTTGATGGAGGTCTGCACGCGGCAGTCCACGCCTTGCTGCTTGAGGAAGTCCTGCAGTGCGAGGGAATTCATTACCGTGCCCAGCATGCCCATGTAGTCCGAGCGAGCACGATCCATGCCGCGCTGGGAAAGCTCGGCGCCGCGGAAGAAGTTTCCGCCACCGATAACCACTGCAATCTCGATTCCCTGGCGGGAAACCTCGGCGATTTGGCGGGCTACGTTTTCAACCACATCTGGGTCGATGCCGACCTTGCCGCCGCCGAACATCTCACCGCCCAGCTTCAGCATTACTCGTTTGTATCCGGTTCGCTTAATATCTGCAGCAGTCACGCCTACTTCGTCTCCTTAACGCGGGGCAGTTTCAATCTCCGCCCTATCTTACCCATATATCTTTCGCTTCCTCACACCGCCCGCCGGTGCAAGCCAGTAGGCAATTGCTACGTGCCGGTCCCTCTCCTACGGATAGACAATCCGCACTAGTCGGTACGGTGAGCGCACGACAAAGCCCACGAAGGATAGTCCTTCGTGGGCTAGTCGTTAAAACAGGGGTGGGCTTAAGCGCCAACCTCGTAGCGAACGAAGCCGGTGATGGTGGTGCCAGCTTCTTCAGCAACCTGCTTTACGGTCTTCTTGTTATCAGACAGGGAAGCCTGCTCCAGCAGAACGATGGACTTGAAGAAGCCGTTCAGTCGGCCTTCCACGATCTTCGGCAGGGCTGCCTCTGGCTTGCCCTCCTCACGAGTGGTGGCCTCAGCGATCTCGCGCTCCTTTTCAACGACCTCTGCAGGAACGTCCTCGCGGGTGAGGTACTCAGCGTTCATAGCAGCAATCTGCAGGGCTGCAGCGTGAGCGCCTTCCTCGCTGCCCTCGTAGGAAACCAACACGCCCACTGCTGGCGGCAGATCAGCAGAACGCTGGTGCAGGTAAACCGCAACGTTGTCGCCCTCTACGGTAACGGCACGGCGTGCCTGCAGCTTCTCACCGGTCTTTGCGGACTCTTCGTCCACGACCTCGGAGACCTTCTTGCCGTCGATCTCAATGTTGTTGAGCTCGTCAGCGGAGTTTGCCTTGGCCTCAGCAGCAGCGTCAGCAATCTTGGCTGCGAAGGTCTTGAAAGCCTCGTTCTTAGCAACGAAGTCGGTCTCACAGTTGATCTCGACCATGGTGTTGCCAGAAACGGCGATGAGGCCCTCGGTAGCCTCACGGTCAGCGCGCTTGGAGACGTTCTTAGCGCCCTTGATGCGCAGGTACTCAACGGCCTTATCGTAGTCGCCGTTGGACTCTTCCAGAGCCTTCTTGCAATCGAGCATGCCGGAGCCGGTAGCTTCGCGCAGTGCCTTGACGTCTGCAGCAGTGTAGTTCGCCATAGTTGGGGCGATCCTCCTTGAAAATCAAACAGTGTTCGTTCAAACAGCGTAGTCGACGCGGTGAAATCGCGCCGCTTTAGGGTGGCAGAAACCACCCCTTCCCACCTATGCATGAAAGTGGAGCTGGTTTCAGCAGAACCCAGCATAGATAAAACCAACCCCCGCCGCCGTTACAGCACGGTGGCGGGGGTTGGTAAACAGCCTTGGGCAGGAATTACTCCCTTGCTGCCCCACACCAAAAGTGCGTGGGGTATTCAGTTAAACGCGGGTGAGGAAAATTCCTAGCGAGAAGCTAAGACTACTTCTCGGTCTTGTCTGCGGATGCTTCCTCAGACTTTTCCGCGGAAGCCGGGTCGGAAGCTGCGGCAGCCGCCTCAGCATCGCGCTTTTCCTTCTCAGCGGAATCGCCGGCAGCTTCCTTAGCTGCAGCCAGCTGGCGCTCCTCGCGCGCCTTCTTGCCTTCCTCTACAGCGGAAGCAACGATGCCGGAAAGCAGCTTGGTGGAGCGGATGGCGTCGTCGTTGCCTGGGATCGGGAAGTCAACTTCATCCGGATCACAGTTGGTGTCCAAGATGGCGACTACCGGAATATTCAGCTTACGAGCTTCCTTAACCGCAATGTGCTCCTTGTTGGTATCAACAATCCACAGTGCGGATGGGGTCTTGGCCATATCGGAGATGCCACCCAGAACGCGCTCGAGCTTGGCGCGCTCACGGTTGAGCATGAGAACTTCCTTCTTGGTGCGGCCCTTGTAGCCGTCCTCACGCTCATCCATTGCCTGAAGCTCCTTCATGCGCTTCAGACGCTTGGAAACGGTCTGGAAGTTGGTGAGCATGCCGCCCAACCAGCGGTGGTTGACGTAAGGCATACCGACGCGGGTTGCTTCCTCAGCAACTGCTTCCTGAGCCTGCTTCTTGGTACCAACGAACAGGATGGTGCCGCCGTGTGCAACGGTTTCCTTGACGAACTCATAAGCCTCGTCAATGTAGGTCAGCGTCTGCTGCAGGTCGATGATGTAGATGCCGTTACGGTCGGTGAAGATGAAACGACGCATCTTCGGATTCCAGCGACGGGTCTGGTGGCCAAAGTGCACACCAGCGTCGAGGAGCTCGCGCATGGTTACAACTGCCATGATTCGCTCGCTTTCTTTTATCTTGTCTTTCGGTTTTCCAATTGTGCGGTGTTTTATTCCGCACCCTAGCAACGAAGGCCCCGCTGACACCTTGTTTCCAAGGACCACGTCAGCCGTCAGGCTGTCTCTTCCTTCCAGCAGGAAGCGACAACTTCGCCGCGCGTAGTCAATGCCTCCACGAGGTGGACACACTGCTGCTCCAAAGAATAATCCCCTTAAGCTGGTTTTTCCAAACCGAAGACAGCTTATCCACAACTTTGCCGCAGCCACATTGCATCAATCGTCACATCCGGCTCAATCACATCATGCAACCCAAGTTGTCCACAGCTAAAAGAGAACGGACTCCCGAAACGCTTCTTTCCGGCTGACACTGTGCCCATGAATCAGTTCCTTTCCCCCTCCGCATTTCCTGCTTGCCGACGCCCCACCTTCCTCCCCACCACTTTCCTCACCCTTCTTTCGCTTCTTATTCTGTGTTGCCCACCGGGCACGGCCTATGTCGACCCTGCTTCCGGCAAACCTAGCCCGGCGCGGGTGTTGCGTGGATTCGACGCCCCAGAACAAAAGTGGAGCCCTGGCCACCGCGGCGTCGACATGGCCCTATCAGTAGGCTCGCCGGTAGTAGCCGCCGAAGACGGCGAAGTCGCCTTTGTGGGCACGGTGGCCGGCAAACCAGTTGTCTCCATTGCCCACGCGGATGGAGTGAGAACGACGTATCAGCCCGTGCACGGCTCCGTAAAGCAGGGCCAAGAAGTCCGCGAGGGCCAAGTGATAGGCCGTTTAGGCAATCCGGTCGATGGCTATCCCGGACTGCACTGGGGTGCACTCATCGCAAAAGATACCTACATCGATCCTTTAACCCTGCTGGATATGCCGGTAATTCGTCTCAAACCGCTTTAAGCCCGGGGATGGGCTTGGTCGTATACGCGCTGCAAGCGCTGCGCGGATACGTGGGTATAAATCTGCGTGGTATTAAGCGAGGAGTGCCCCAGCAGTTCTTGCACTACGCGCAAATCTGCCCCGCCTTCCAAAAGGTGGGTTGCGGCAGAGTGGCGCACCCCGTGCGGGGTAAGCCCCTGTGCACCAGTGACCTTGGCGGCCTTTTCTACAATGCGGCGCACCTGGCGTTGATCGATTCGCCCTCCCCTGCTGCCAACAAAAACCGCTTCAGTTTCAGCCGTGGCGATTTCTCCACGGCCTTTGTCAATCCACTGCTTTAAAGCGTCTTCCGCTGCGTGCCCGAAAGGCACTACGCGCTGCTTATTGCCCTTACCGGTGACGTGCAAGGTACCGCGTTGAAAATCAATATCGCCTAGGTCTAGCCGGACCAACTCCGCCACGCGCATACCGGAGGCATAGAGCAACTCTAGGATGGCACTATCGCGAAGGAAGTGGACCTCATCTGCTGAGACCGCATTGCCCATAAGCTCGCCGGCCTGGTCCGGAGCGAGAACCGTTGGAAGGTGGCGCCCCACTTTGGGCGTAACTAAGCGGGCAGCAACGTCTCGCTTAAGGTGCCCTTCGCGCACTGCCCAAGTAGAAAACCCCTTCGCTGCCGCGGTGCGCCGTGCCAGGGTGGAACGCGATTTTCCTTCCGCAACAGCCTCGGCCAACCATTGGCGCAGGCTGTTGAGATCAAACTCCGCGAAGGTCGGCACGCTGCGTGCAAGGTCGCGCAAGTCGGAGCGATACCCGCGCACCGTCGCTTCTGCGCGGCCTTTGACATGTAGTTGGAAATCCGCGAAGTCCTCAATGGCCTCAGCCATCTGTCCCTCAACTTTCGGAGCCTTCGCGGACTTTCCTTCTTCACTCATGCCACAGCAGTGTACTCGCCATACGCAGGTGCCATTTATTCCGTTTCCCGGCGCGCCCAAGTATTGCCACGCCGGACGACAACGCACATCTTTTCCAGCGCCAGCAGTAAGTGAACTGTCAGCGGTAAACGGAATCCCGCTTCTCGGGCAATGTCTTCTGCCGTTGCTTTTTCCTGTCCTAACGGTGGCGTCGCGTCAAAGACGCGCAACTCATTGCGGGAGAGGCGTTGGGTCATGGTTGCCGCAAAATTGATTTCGTACTGTGCACCTGGGTCTACTTCCCCGGCGCGACTTACTAGAGCGCGAATCTCATCAGCACTGGTAACCAGCTGTGCACGGCCTTCTTGAATGCGCTGGTGGCAGCCCAACGAGCCGCTAGTAGTTATCGGCCCCGGCACCGCCATCGCAACTCGCCCAAGCGCTTCTGCCCAGTTGAGGGTATTCAATGCGCCAGATCGAAATGCCGCCTCCATCACGACGGTGCCGTGGCTCAATGCTGCCACTAAGCGATTACGCGTTAGGAACCGGTGGCGCTTCGGCGCGGTTTCCGGCGCAAATTCAGAGATGATGCAACCATTGTCCGCAATCTTGGCGAATAAGTTGGCATTGCGGGCTGGGTAATCCCTATCGATGCCACACGCTGCTATGGCTACCGTGCGCCCGTTGTTGTGCAACGCTGTTTCGTGCGCGACGGTATCCACTCCCAGCGCGCCGCCTGATATTGGAGTCCATTCATGCTGAACCAATCCGGACACGACGTTTTGGGTGGCCTGCCAGCCATAGCGGGAAATGGCACGAGTACCGACGATGGCCACAGCTTGAGCAACCTCTGCCTGCAATGACGCACCGCGCACCCACAGGCTATGCGGTGGCAATGCTTGGTCATCAAAAGTAGCTGGGGCCTCCCCGCTGTGTTGATAGAAGCCGAATGCAGAGTCAAATTCCTCTGTGGGCCACTCTGGGCTTTCTGCCGTAATGAGCCGGGCCCCGACTTTTTCGGCTGCCGCCGTATCTTCGGCTTGCCGCAACCAGTCATAGCGGGAGGCCGTGCGCGCCAAAAGCGGGCCTATCCAGTCGGCGCGATTGTAGATTCCGTGGGCGATTTCCTCAGCTGGGTATTGCGTGAGCAGGGCCTGCAATGCAGCAGAGGGGCCTTCCACCACCCGATTGAGATATACCCAGGTCGCATACGGAGTAGAAAGGTCAAGTTCGCTCATGCTGCGAGCCTCCCGACGTTAATTGAGCCGCGTAGATCGAGCGCGCGCCCCACTTCATCCAGGTCCGGCTGCGCCTTTCCTGCTAGATCGGCCAGAGTCCAGGAGAGCTTCAATACGCGGTCCACTCCGCGCTGGGATATTTCGCCTTCAGCCAAGTAGGCAGACAACATGACCATCGCAGCCTCCGCGGCGGGCCTCTTTCGGCGCAAATAGGACGAGGGAACTTCCCTATTGGTGCGCGCGGTGATGCCATCCGCCCACCAGCGCGCGGCGGCACGCTCACGGGCAGCGGCGACGCGCTCGGCGATGACTGCGGATTCCTCTTCACCGTCCGCGTTAATTGTTGCCGCCTGCCCGCTTAAGGTGATCACCATATCCAGACGGTCTCGCAACGGTCCGGAGAGGTTGGAGAGGTAGTTCATCCGTTCATGGGGGTTGCACCTGCACTTGGATGGATCTTCGGCCGCACACCTGCACGGGTTTGCCGCCATGACCAATTGGAAGCGAGCAGGATAGGTAACCTCGCGGCGCGAGCGCGCCAACCGCACGTGTCCTTCCTCCAGTGGTGCACGCAGACCATCGAGTACTGGCGCGGCTACCTCACTGGCCTCGTCGAGAAAGAGCACACCATTGTGAGCCAAACTCACCGCACCAGGGCGCGGATGTCCGGAACCGCCGCCAAGTAATGCCGCCCGAGTAACCGAGGCATGCGGGGCGATGAACGGGGCGCGCTCGATGATCTCACCTGGGGTTCCGGTAAGCGAATGAATTGCGGTGGTTTCGACCTGCTGATCCGGGGTAAGGGCAGGCAGGATGGTGGGCAGGCGCGAAGCGATCATGGACTTTCCTGACCCAGGCGGTCCAATCATCATCAGATGATGGCCACCGGCTGCAGCAACCTCGGCAGCCCATTTGGCATTAGCTTGGCCAGCGATATCGCTAAAGTCGAGTCGCGACCCCGCCGCAGGCGCGGGGCTAAGCGACCCTGTAAAGCTCGCCGCCTGCGGCAGCCCACGATTACCGCAAGCCCATCCGAAAGCCTCCTTCAAAGACGAAGCAACCAGTACGTCCATGTCCGGCACCAATGTGGCCTCGGCGGCATTGCCAGGTGGCACAACGAGAGTTGTAATTCCTTGTTCCCGTGCGGCCAGAAGAGCGGGGATAATTCCTGCTACAGGCCGAACGGAGCCGTCGAGACCGAGCTCGCCTAAGACCAAGGTGCGCTGGAGACGTTGGGCGGGCGAGGGAGTACTGCCATAAGACGGGAAGTCGGCCTCCGCCTGTGCCGCGAGGATCGCAAGCGCTATGGGGAGGTCAAAGTGGGACCCGGATTTGGGAAGCGACGCCGGGGACATGGAGACCACCACTTTGGTCTTGGGCCAGGGCAGATGGGAATTAAAGGCTGCGGTCCTGATCCTATCCCGAGATTCGGAGATTGCGGTATCCGTCTGGCCTACAACGTGTACCCCTGGCAGCCCGTGGCCAACGTTTGCTTCTACCTCAACTAACTGAGCTAGGACTCCGTTTAAGGACATGGTCAAACAATTACCTAGAGCCATCTTCAACCCCCTTGAAGTGTTCCAGCGCAAACCCCTGCCCGCGCGCAACCAAGGCAATGACGTCGAATCGCACCTCAGACAATGGCTTTCCATCGAGCCACTGCGCCGCGGCTTTACGCAGTCGCCCGAGCTTCTGCGGGGTTACGGCCTCAGCTACCCCGTAGCGGGAATTGGCGCGGGTCTTAACCTCAACAAAGACGATGGTTCCGTCCGCCTCCCGGGCAATGTGAAGCGTCCTGGGTTTAGTTCCGCTTCTTTTACGGCCCTGTGTTGATGGGCTGGGTGAGATAGTACTCGGTTTCTACTTCCTGTGGGGTGGCGTAGTCCAATGCTTCGTGAAGTCGCTTAGTGTTCCACCAATGCACCCACCGCAAGGTGGCCAGTTCGACTTCTCCGACCGACGTCCACGGGCCCTGGGCATGAATCAGTTCCGCCTTGTAGAGACCATTGACTGTTTCGGCTAGAGCATTGTCAT
>NZ_JASPHV020000070.1:0-565 GCF_030229435.2 Corynebacterium sp. MSK122
TATTTTCCGCCAAGATGCGGTCCTCTACAAGACGGACCACACGATCCTTCGCATCCTGGTCAAATTTTCTTGGCATATTCCAGATTTTCCCATCTACTCAAACGGAACAAAACCTGGGACACTTCACTTCCAGGCGTTTTCCAAATTGCTGATGATAGCCATCGAACCACATGAATTTCCTCCCAAACTATCGAGTGGGTAAGTGTAGCGAAGATGCAACAAACAGTTTGCCCTTCGAGAGATCATAATGAACTGACGTTCAGGGCAAACTGCCATTCAAGATAGCTGTCTACCGTGTCCGATTAGGCCAGAATAGTCCTTAAGCTGGACTCCCGGGCAATCGGGGTAAAACACGGAAGAAGCCGTAGGAGACTCCGGCACTTTGTGGTGTCCGTTGTCTTCTACGGCTTCATTGTTTCTGTATTTAGTTGTTTATTTTTGTTTGGTGTCGGCGGTGACTTACTCTCCCACAACCTCCCGGTTGCAGTACCATCAGCGTGTGCAGGCTTAGCTTCCGGGTTCGGAATGGGACCGGGCGTTTCCCTGCAGCTATTGACCACCGACA
>NZ_JASPHV020000071.1:0-532 GCF_030229435.2 Corynebacterium sp. MSK122
TCCGGGCGATGATCCGGTGTCTTCGGGCTTACCGTTGTTATTGGGGTTCGCCCACGTCTGCGGCCAGAAACACCTGCAAGTTTCATCAGACGTGCGGTCTTGTCGCGACCAATATGAAAGCCTTCGCGGTTCATCGCGTGCCACATTTTGCGGATGCCGTAGACCGAGAAATTCTCCGCATGCACACGCTGTATCTCTGGGATGAGCAGGCTATCGCTTAAGGCTCTTGCGCTGGGAACACGTGTGGTGGCTTTGCGGTAGCCGCGTGAAGTAATGAATCCACGATCTGCTTGTTTAAGGACTCGGCAGATGGCCTCGACCCCAAATTGATCTTTGTACGCGTCGATGTAGGAGATCATTTGGTCGTGGGTCGGTCGAGTTCCGCTGCGAAAAAAGCCGAAGCAGTTTTAAGAATCCCGTTTGCTCGTTTCAGTTCGCGGTTTTCGCGGCGCAGACGCCTGAGTTCTTCTTCCATTGTTTCGCCGCCTGAAGCGTCAGAATTATCGCGTACTGAGGCGCTGTCACGGTACCA
>NZ_JASPHV020000072.1:0-516 GCF_030229435.2 Corynebacterium sp. MSK122
CTCACAGTAATGTAGATGCCAGTACTAAGTATGTCCGACCACCCCCAGCGATGAAGCTCAAATAGTCCAACTTCTAATTCATCGCTAGGAGGAACACACCCATGGCCTATGACTTCGTCATTGGCGTAGACGTCGGCAAATACTTCCACCACGCCTGCGTCCTCGATCCCCAAGGCAGACAAGTCCTGCCCAAACGCATCAATCAGCATAAAGGCTCGCTCCGCAAGCTCTTCGGCCAATTCCTCGCCGACAACACCTCAGTCCTTGTCATTGTCGATCAGCCCAACAACATCAGCCGATTAACCGTCGCAGTCGCCCAACACATGGGGGCAGACGATCGCTCAACAAAAATTAAAGAACGCCCTATGGCAATCGTCTTTTGCATCGATCAGATTCCACGAGCGTTCCCGGCAATTCTATGAACGAAAACGCAAAGAAGGCAAAAGACACAACACCGCAGTCGTCGCACTCGCACGCCGACGCCTCAACGCTCTCTTCTCCATGATGCGAAACGGC
>NZ_JASPHV020000073.1:0-480 GCF_030229435.2 Corynebacterium sp. MSK122
GGGTTAAGGGTCAAAATGTGTGTCTGGCTCGGCGTGTCGCGGGGGTTAGATTTGGCCTTTTTGAATGCCGATTGAGTGGGTGTAGTCGGTGTCGATAGCGTTGTCGTAGAGGGCTGGGCGTCCTGTTTCGTGGTCGGCTTGGTTCTCGGTTTGGGTCAGGGTGGATACTTTGGCGAGTTGGCCCTGGCCCCAGTCGGACTGCCTGGCGATTCGTACTGGATCGTCAGGCAGTTCCGTTTTTAAGTAGAGCCACCAATCCAGCATGCGGCGTTGTCGTTCGCCTGATCTGCCGCGGTGGGTTCTGGCGAGCAGTTTGAGCTGGGCGTTGATGCCGCCTTCTAAGCTGTTGGTGGTGGATTTGATCCGCTCGGGCGCAAGGACTCCTGCTGGCGGGTTGAGGTAGACAAACAGCATCTCGGACCGCCAAAGATGGTTGAGGCTGTTGTAGGCCTTGCGCACGTTGTGGTGGGTCCACACGCG
>NZ_JASPHV020000074.1:0-406 GCF_030229435.2 Corynebacterium sp. MSK122
CAGGTTTGCGGCTTCACGCCGGTACTCCGGCGTGTATTTCTTGCGCTGTTGACTCACAATGAACATCCTCTCCTACGGACACAAGATCCGCACAAATAGGGTGTCCACTACTCGAGGGTAACCTCAGTTTTGCGCGACGTGTTGTTGGATTTGTTTTGGGGTGAGCGTGTGGGGTTTGTGTGCGACGACGTAGGCGGCGATTCTTTGGAAGGTGTCTTTGTCTTCGACTCCGATGCATGCTGCTTCGGCGACTTCGGGCATTGATTCGATGGTTGCTGTTGGGCCTGACCCCCGGAAAGTAGACACGTCGGGGGTTAGCTATGCTGCTTGGGTCAGTGTAGCTGAATTCTCGGCTTCAAAGACGTCAGGAGCTGAAAGATTGCACCAGGAGTGCCGTCGGCGTGTG
>NZ_JASPHV020000075.1:0-398 GCF_030229435.2 Corynebacterium sp. MSK122
CGATTGCACAGCAAGCCCAACCGGCTCCTCAAGGTACCCAAAACAACATCTACGAGACGAAGCAGAAACCCTTCACACCCCCAACAAGCCCACCCACGGAGTTGACAACCTATATAGGAACACCCCCCTTTTCGAGACTGGCTTAGCGTTGTCTTCAACGATATCGTCCATCCAAAACTCGGTTTTCGTCGACGGTTTTGCTGGTCTATATGGACGAAAATGGTGATCCGAGTAGAGTGCTCGTCATTGTGTCACTTCTCAGAGCGCTTGGGGGTTAAACGACAAAAAGTGTGTCCGGAATTGCCGATTTCCCGGGCGTAACCTCTAGGTTTCAGGAAAATATATGCTCCTGGGGCATATATCTGGCTCCCAGACGGAAAATCCACGAAGAGGCTAGC
>NZ_JASPHV020000076.1:0-341 GCF_030229435.2 Corynebacterium sp. MSK122
GCGCAGCGTGCTTATCCGGCTCGCGCAGTCGTTTCTGGTGGTAGAAGAACGTTGATCTCGGCATGCCTGCCGCATCCAAAAGGTATTGCAGACGATGCCGTGACTTGAGGATGACAATCGCCTGAACCTTCAGGCGTGTCCCTGATTCCTCAAGTCCCGCAATTTTTTTAGATATGCGTTTTCCGCTTCCAACCGCGCGATCTGGCGACGCAGCTTCGCTTCCTCCGAGAGCGGCTTCGGCGTGACCGAGCCCTTGGGCCTGCCCTTCGGCTTCGGTTTTAGTGCCTCATCGCCACCATTACGCCATTTCCTCGACCATCCGCTGACCAGATTCTCTGATG
>NZ_JASPHV020000077.1:0-333 GCF_030229435.2 Corynebacterium sp. MSK122
TGGCCAGTTCGACTTCTCCGACCGACGTCCACGGGCCCTGGGCATGAATCAGTTCCGCCTTGTAGAGACCATTGACTGTTTCGGCTAGAGCATTGTCATAAGAATCGCCGACTGTTCCCACACTCGGGCGGATTCCTGACTCAGCTAGCGCGGTGGAATACTTCAGTGACACGTACTGGCTGCCCCGATCGCTGTGGTGAATTAGTTGGTTTCCATGGATTCGCCCTGCAGTCGTTAACGCATGCTCCAATGCCTCCATGAGCAGCGCATCGGTACGCATCGTCGAGCGTGTAGCAACACCAACAATTTTTCGGCTAAATACATCCACGACAA
>NZ_JASPHV020000078.1:0-320 GCF_030229435.2 Corynebacterium sp. MSK122
AGAGCGGCTTCGGCGTGACCGAGCCCTTGGGCCTGCCCTTCGGCTTCGGTTTTAGTGCCTCATCGCCACCATTACGCCATTTCCTCGACCATCCGCTGACCAGATTCTCTGATGACAGGCCAAACTCCCGCGCAAGATTCATCGCTGTCTCACCAGAAAGGTGGCGTTGGACAACTTCCTTCTTGATTTCGACCGAATACTGCTGCTTAGTCGGTTTTTCCACAAGACATAGTCTGCCATGCAGTTTAAACCGACGACAGAGCATACGGGCGGCGTATTTGGAGACACCAAGAGCAGTAGCAGCGGCACGATAGCCCATG
>NZ_JASPHV020000079.1:0-303 GCF_030229435.2 Corynebacterium sp. MSK122
CCGAACATGTCGCGTGGGTGCAAAATGAGCTCAACGAAACACCCCGACAAATCCTCGGCGGCGCAACCCCACGTGAAATACTTAACGAACTATTCAAGCGTGGCGCATCCACCGCTTGATTCCGCCGTGGTGTATCTGTTTTTCGAATCTGGAGTTAGTTTCATGGCGGTGGTTTAGGGCCATCTCGGGGATAAGGGGTGAGGGTATTCACGCGGCGATCTCCTGGTTGTTGTCGCGGTCCTCGTCGATGACCCCAGCGGCGATGATCTCTTTGGTCTGTGCCAGGCTGGTCAGTGACATATA